>JBAUAY010000606.1:0-9316 GCA_049676235.1 Streptosporangiaceae bacterium | reverse complement strand
GGCAGCCAGTGCAGCGCGGTGGTGCTCACCGCAACGTCCGGCGCCCTGGTGCCAGGGTTCAGGCCCAGCTGCGCGGACCAGCCGGGGACGCGCAGGTCCAGGTCGGCGAACCGCAGCCCGGGCACGTCCTGATAGGCCGCCCGGCCGAGCGTCAGCGACACCGGGTCGGCGTCGATGCCGATGACCGTGGCGTGCGGCAGGCGGGCGAGCAGCCGGACAGCCAGCGAACCGGGGCCGCAGCCGATATCGAGGACGAGCGGGTCAGGCCGTTCGGTCCCCGCCTCCACCGCGTCGATGAGCGCGGTGAACCTGTCCTCGCGGTCCGGCAGGCTCTCCTCCTGCTGACGGTCCCAGCGCTCGATCCAGTCTCGTGCGGTGTCGCGGTCAAGTTCGGGCACGCCTTGCCTCCTTGGGTTGCTTGGCCATCTGGCGGTTACTGGCTAGGCTTCCTTTGACAGTCACAACCCTAGGGCTGGAGATGTAACCGGTCAAGTGAATTTTAACAGTCACATGGACGTCGTGATCAGGGTGGCCGCGGACCTGGTGAACCTGCTCACCCCCGGTGAGGACCGGGGACGTCGCTATGTTCCGCCTGAAGGAGACGAGCGGACGGCGGCCGTCGGCACCGTGCTGCGCGGCGCCGGCGGACGCGAGGCGAACTGGGAAGAGGCCGCCGAACTCTGCTTCGTGGCGGCCGAACTGCGCGGCGTCTTCGAAGCCGTCAGCACCGGCGCCTTGGACGACGCGGCCCGCCAGGTCAACGCGCTGCTCGTCCGCACCGGCGCCCGGCCAGAACTCGAACGGCACGACGGTGAACCCTGGCACCTGCACTTCCACGCCGCCGACAACTCCCTGCCGAACGGCTGGGCGGCGGGCTGCGCGACCGGCCTCGCGGTCGTGCTCGGCGGCGAGTTGCATGACCGGCTCGGCGTCTGTACCGCGCCCCGGTGCGACCGGGTCTACGTAGACACCTCACGCAACGGCACCCGGCGGTTCTGCTCGACCTCATGCCAGAACCGGGTCAAAACCGCCGCGTTCCGCGCCCGCCTGTCCTAAGGCACTGGGCGCACACTAGCGGGCCCGTCGCGGAGCCTGCGACCCGGCCCGAAAATGTCGTACCCCCCTCGTAGTGTGTCGGGCATGAACCCATCACGCAGACGCCGCGCCAACCCCCCGGAAGAGCGGTGCAGGTGCGCGGAGTGTGAGGCGCTGGCCGAGGGCGTCGACCTCGATCCGGAAGCCTGCATGCAGGCTGTCGCCGACGACATCCGCACTGTGGGCTGGTCGGTCTCTGCCGTCCTCGGCGATGAGATCGCACCGCCCTGGGCGTACACAGTAGGCCTCTGGCTCAGTCATCAGGGCCCGGAGCTGACCATGTTCGGCCTTCCGATCGAGCACATGACGATCATCTTGAACTCGATCGGTGATCGCGTCGCCAACGGCGCGGTCATCGAGGCCGGCGATCAGATCGACGGCATCTGCCCGTGCTCGCTCGCGGTTCGGCCGGTGCATGAGAGCTGGCGGATGACCAGCATGTTCGCTGTCTCGGACAGGTACCATGGTTATGTGAGGCCGGCTTACCTGCAGGTGGTCTGGCCCGACCGGCGAGACCGCTTTCCAGGGGATCCCGGATTCCAGTTCAAGTACGAAGGCAGGCAGCCGCTGCTGTGGCTGCCGCGTGACGACAACCCGCCCGGCGTGTGGACCAGGATCGATCAGCTCTGCTGATCCAGCTCGGACATGAGCGCCCTCATCGGCGACTGTTAAAGCAGTTGCCAGTTCGCCGCGTGGCTAGTTAGCGTCGGATAGCCGGCGGGGCTGACCAGACCGGCCAGGCGCCGACTGGAAAGGACCGAGCCGATGTCACGGGGTGGGCTCCTCCGCCGGTACCCCGTGCTCGGGTTCCGGGATTTCCGGCTTCTGCTCGCAGACCGGCTGATCGCGCCTGCTTCGGTCGGGTTCTCGATCGTCGGCGTTTCGTTCGCGGTGCTCAAGGCCACCAACTCCGCCACCGACCTGTCTTACGTACTCGCCGCCCAGATCGCGCCGTCGCTGGTGTTCGCGCTCATCGGCGGCGTCGCGGCCGACAGGTTCCCGCCACAGCGGGTTATCGTCGCGGCCAACCTGTTCATGGCGCTCGGCGAAGGTACCTTCGGCGTGCTCGTGCTGACCGGCCGGACGCCGTTGTGGGCGATGATCGGGCTTGAGGCAGTCACCGGGACCGGAGTCGCGATTTTCTATCCCGCCTCCCAGGCCCTGCTTCCCCGACTCGTCCCGCGCGGTCTGCTGCAGGAGGCGAGCGCGATCAGCCGGCTGGCGATGAACACCGGCCAGATGTCGGGCGCGGCCGTCGCCGGCCTGCTTGTGGCGGCGGCGGGGGCAGGCTGGGCGCTGTTGCTGTGCGGCATCGGCATGGTGGCTACTGTCCCGCTGCTGCTTTCCATCCGAGGCTCGCGGCCCGATACGGGAGCAGAGCCGCGGCCCGGCACGGCGTCGAGCATGCTCACCGAACTGCGCGAGGGCTGGTCGGAGTTCCGCTCGCACACCTGGCTGTGGGTAATCGTCGCCCAGTTCTGCGTCGTGATGATGGCCTGGTACGGGGCGTTCTCTGTGCTCGGCCCGGTGGTGGCGCGGCAGCACCTCGGCGGGCCGGCCGCCTGGGGCGCGATTACCGCTGCGGATGCGCTCGGCCTGATCGCCGGCGGTCTCGCGTCGCTGCGGTTCACGCCTCGCCGGCCCATGCTGTTCGTCGTGCTCACCGGGGGCGCGGTTGCCATATCCCCGCTCTCGCTGGCGATGGTCCTGCCGCTGGCGGCTGTGTGCGTCGCATCGTTCGGCCTCGGTGTGTTCGTCGAGATGATGATGGTGCAGTGGACCGTCACGATGGCGCGGAACATCCCGTCGGACAAGCTGGCCCGGGTCTCGTCTTACGACGTCCTCGGCTCGGTCATGGCGATGCCCGCCGGAGCCCTGATAGCCGGTCCGCTGGGGACCGCGATCGGGATCTCCCACGCGCAGTACGCGGCGGCAGCGGCGATCATCGTCGCGTCCGCGCTGGCTCTTATCCCTCGTGACATTCGCACCATGCGTAGCGATAATGCTCTGGTATCGTCGGGGCTCGAAGATCGGACGGCCGAACTGGAAGCCGCGCCCCGCTGATCAGCACGCTGGATCGCGGCGCTGGCCGCGTTCGGGCGCCCGGCGGACGAGGCGCTGACCGTCGGTTGCGGCACCGGACCAGCTCATCCAGGCCTGGTCGGCTATGGCGACGAATGTATAGATTTCGCAGCATTCATCGCGCAAGAAGCACATTCGACCGGTATATCTCTCAAAGTGAGTACGCCGACGTCTCCCCGACGAGCTCGGACGCGACGAACCCCGAACGAGGAGGAAGGAGAAGCCGGGCGTGAGACCTGACCTCCCCTGTTTCTCAAAGAACGCACTCGCCATGAGCGCCGTCGCGGTGCTCTCGGTAAGCGTTCTGGCCGCCTGCACCAGCAGTGGCACCAGCAGTGGCAGTAATAGCAGCAGCACCACCTCGCCGGGCAACTCCACGGGGCCCATCACCATCGGCGCGTCGCTGTCCCTGACCGGGGACTTCTCGGCCGACGGTCAGGCGTTCGAGAAGGGGTACAAGCTCTGGGCCCAGGACGTCAACGCCCACGGCGGTCTCATCGGCCGGCAGGTCAAGCTGACCGTCCTCAATGACAACAGCGACCCGAACCAGGTGGTCACCAACTACCAGACGCTGATCGGCGCGGACCACGTGGACCTGACCTTCGGGCCGTTCTCCTCCCTGCTCACCGCGCCGGCTTCGTCGGTCGCCGCGCGGTATGGCATGGCGTTCGTGGAGGGAGCCGGCGGTGCGCCGTCCGTCTTCGACACGCCCTCCAACCAGGCTGACCGCGACGTGTTCGACGTGAGCCTGCCGATCGCGGACGAACTGGTCCCGTTCGTGAAGTGGATCGCCTCGCTGCCGCCGAGCAAGCGGCCGAAGACCGCGGCCTACCCGATGGCCCAGGACCCGTTCGCCGACCCGCCGGTGCAGCTCGCCCAGGTGCTGCTGACCAGGCTCGGAGTCAAGACGGTCTACACCCAGACCTTCCCTGAGGAGGTCGCCGACTACAAGGCCCCGGCCGACCAGGTGGCCAACACCGGTGCCGACCTCGTGGTGCTCGGCTCCACCGACGTGCCGACAGTCGGCGCCTTCATGCAGGCGTTCGAGGAGCAGCACTACACGCCGAAGCTGTTCATCGCCGCAGCCGGCCCGGACCAGGGCGCCTCGTTCACTTCCGCGGTGGGCACGGGCAACGCCGACGGGATGATGGTGGCTGACGGCTGGTATCCCGGGTACCACAACGCGGCCAGCCGGAGCATGGTCAACGCGTACGTCGCCCAGTACGGCGGCAGCCCGTCCGGCGTCAACGCGGACGTGGCCGAGGCCTACTCGGTCGGCCAGGTGATGGCCCAGGCGGTCACCGCGACCGGCGGCACCGACAACACGAGGATCATCTCTTACCTGCACAGCGGGGTCACGCTGAACAGCGTGCAGGGCCAGGTGAAGTTCGACGCGCTGGGGGAGAACGGAGCCGCGGCGGCCTTCGTCTTCCAGTGGCAAGGGAACAACTTCAACGAGGTGCTGCCGACCGGCAGCGCCGGGGCCAGCCCGATCATCGTCACCAAGCCGCCCTGGACCGGCTGACCCTATCCCTGGATCAGGTCACTGCTCGGTAGCCGCCTTCCAAGCGGGCTGACCGAGGCCCGGAACAGCGGAGGAGACTACGGTACGCAGCCAGGAAATCACGAGGAACTTTTGTAACGATAGATAGCTATTTGCCGATATTTCACATAACCACCACATTAGAGTTGCGGCAGCCCAGACTGCTGCCGCCGGAGGGAAACCGCTGGCCTGAAGGTGCCCCGGGCGACATCGGTTTCGTCGGTAGCGGAGCGGCTTGAATACGGCGCGTAACCAGCAAGGACATGAGCAATGGGAAACCATGGGGTGGTAAGCGCCAAAACGCGCTCCACCGATAGTGATGAGCGCGCCGAGAAATCGGCCGTCTTCCACGTCCCGAGTTCGCGGGCACTAACCCTGCGCAACTGGCCGGTGTCGTGGCGGCTGATCGCAGTGATCGTGCTGGCGCTCGGCATGGGCCTGGTCTTCGGCGGCCTGCGGGTATCGTCGGCGGCTGACAGCGCGGCCGGATTCGGCCGCGTGTCGCAACTCGCCAGCCTCGGACAGCAAGTCACCGGCCTGGTACAGGGCCTGGAGGACGAACGCGACGAGACGACCGGGGTCATCTCTGGCGGCAGCTCCAATGTCCTCAAGCCCTGGTACAACGCGACGAACGCCGCCGCCGCCCGGGTCCAGGCGCTCGCCGCTGGCGTCGGTGGTTCGTTCCCGGCGAACATCCAGGCCAGCGTGGTCGCCGTGCGCTCCGTGATCACACCCTCTGGGCTTACCTCGCTGCGCAGCACGGCCCAGGCCAGCCAGGACGCGCTCGCCGTGATCGCCGACTACGAGGCCCCCATCGGCGACATGATCACGCTGAACGACCAGATCGCGCAGGGCATCTCTGACCCGGCCCTCGTCAACGACGTCCGGACGCTCAACTCCCTGTCTCTGGTGAAGGATCAGGCCGCCCAGCAGCGTGCATTCCTCTACAACGCGCTTACGCAGCAGTTTTTCTCTGACGATGAGCAGCCGGCGCTGACCACCGCGCTGTCCGAGGAGCTCGTGGACAAGGCGTCCTTCGAAACCACAGCCACGCCCGCGGAACAGAGCTTTTTCACCAACACTGTCGCCGGCCAGAAGGTGAACGAAGCGGAGGGCATCGAAGATCTCATCCTCACCAGCGGCGCCCTGGACACCACGGCACTGAACATCAGCCAGAACCAGGCGCCCACGGACTGGTACACGGCGATGTCCAGCACGGTCAACGACATGCAGACCGTCGAGCTGCAGGTAGCCAAGAACATCGTCGCGCGCAGTCAGGCGCTGCAGCAGGGCGCGGAGCAGTCCGCGCGGTTCACCGCCATCCTGACGGTGGTAATCCTGCTCCTGGTGCTGATCGCGACGCTCCTCGTCGCGAGGTCCCTGGTTTTGCCGCTGCGCAGGCTGCGGGCAGGCGCACTTGATATCGCCACGGTGCAACTGCCGGAGCGGGTTCGACACCTGGCCGAAGCCACGGACCCTGCGACCAGCCTGGAGGTAGCGCCGATCGACGTGCTGTCCACGGACGAGATCGGCCAGGTCGCCCGCGCGTTCGACCAGGTGCACGCGGAGGCGGTGCGGCTGGCCGGCAACGAGGCGATGCTGCGCAGCAGCTTCAACGCGATGTTCGTCAACCTGTCCCGCCGCAGCCAGGCGCTGATCGAGCGGCTGGTGCGCACGATCGACTCACTGGAGCAGAACGAGGAAGATCCGGATCGGCTGTCCTACCTATTCGCGATGGACCATCTAGTCACCCGGATGCGCCGGAACTCCGAGAACCTTCTCCTGCTCGCCGGACACGACAGCGCACGAAAGTGGAGCGAACCGGTGTCGCTCGCGGACGTGGCCCGGGCTGCGACATCGGAGATCGAGCAGTACAGCAGGGTGGGACTCAGCATTCAGCCCGGGATCTCGGTCTCCGGGCAGGCGGTATCCGACGTCGTGCGCCTGCTCGCCGAGATCATCGAGAACGCCACCATCTTCTCCCCCAAGGACACCCAGGTGCGCGTGTCAGCCCAGGAACTGACCAGTGGGGGCGTGCTGATCGAGGTCAGCGACAGCGGGGTCGGCATTTCCGCGGCCCGGCTGGAGGAGATGAACCTGCGGCTGATCAATCCGCCGGTAATCGACGTATCGGTATCCCGGCACATGGGGCTCTTCGCGGTAGCGCGGCTCGCCGAACGACACGGGGTGCGGGTCCGGCTGCGGGCCGGATCCCCGCAGGGGCTGACCGCTCTGGTATGGCTGCCGGACAGCGTCACCGAGCGGGGAACCCGCCCGTACGGCGGATACCCGCAACCGCGTACCGTCCCTCAAGCCGACTTCCAGACGGCCAGGCGGACAGCCGGTCGTCACAGCCTGGCCGTGCGCTCGGCTCCGGATGGCCAGCCCGCGAACGACGACCGGTTGGATGTCATCGGCGCGGCCAGGCAGATCGGCACGGGCCCGCGCCAGCCGGTGCAGGCGAACTCGACGACGTCGAGCTGGTTCGACAGCCGTCGGCCGTCCGCAACGGATACGGCCAGCAGCGGCAACATGCCACCCAGCCCAGACGGGTGGGCCGAAGGCAAAGACGCGTGGGCTGAAGGCAAAGACGGGTGGGCTGAGGGCAGACATGCCGCCCAGATCATCGCCGATCCGGTCCATGGCAGCGACACGGCCGCCGGACTGCCGGTGCGCGTCCCGCGGGCGAATCTCCTTCCCGGATCTGCGGGCGGCGGCCGCCCGGCAGACAGCCGCGTAACCAGCCGTCCGGCAGATGGTTACCAGGCGCAGACGTCGGCCGCGGTGCGGGCGACGCGGTCACCTGAGCTGGCTCGCAGCCGCCTGAGCGGGTTCCAGCGCGGAGCTCGCCGGGCTGAGGCCCAGACACCCCGCACAGCAGAGGGAGCGGATCGTTGAGCTACACATACCGTCAGGACCTGGACTGGCTGATCACCGACTTCACCTCCCGAGTCGTGGATGTCGCGCACGCGGCCGTGGTATCCGCCGACGGTGTGCCGCTAGCGGTGTCGGAGAACATCCCCGGTGCCTTCGCCGAACAGCTGGCGGCTATTACCGCTGGGCTAGTCAGCCTGATGCAGGGCGCTGCGCGGATCTTCGAGGCGGGCCAGCCCACTCAGGCGCTGGTGGAGATGGACGGCGGGCTGATGCTCGTCAAGGCCATTAGCGACGGCTCCAGCCTGGCTGTCCTGGCCGCTCCGGATTGCGATACGGACCTGATCTCCTACGAGATGACGCGGATGGTCGAGGCGGTCGGCGAGGTGCTGACGCCGGCGGTCCGCGCGCCGCAAGCATTCTGAGCAGAGGCCTCAGGGCCAGCCAGGACAGCCGAAACGGCGGGAATCCGGAAACCCCGGTGTCCCGCCGTTTCGGTCGGTTTCAGACGTTCTTGGAGTAGGAGCGGAACGTCACCACCGACACGGCCACGCACGCCACCGCGAGCACCAGCAGCCCGCCGCAGCGCACCCCGATTGCGGCCCAGTCGGGCTGAGCGGACACCGCGGTACGGCCGACCTGAACCACCCAGTTGAGCGGATTACGCGACGCGATGGCCTGCATCCAGCCCGGCATCAGCCTCGTCAGGATGAACGCCGAGGACAGGAACATCAGCGGCAGCATGAAGAACGTGTACACGCCGATGATCGCCTCACGTGAACGCAGCATCATGCCGACCGCGTTGGACAGCGCGCCGAACACCACGCCGACCAGGATCGACGCCGCGACCATCACGGCCACCCCGGCGGCCCCGCCATGGTAACGCGCCCCGCCGGCCAGGCCGAGCGCCACGATGATCAGCGTCTGCACGGCGGTGCTGACCGCCTGCTCCGCCACGGTGGCGTTCATGATCGCGATCCGGCTGGCGGGCGAGACGAGGAACCTGTTCAGCGTGCCGCGCTCGATCTCCTCGATCATCGTCATGCCCGCCCACATGTTGTTGGACATGGCGTTCATCGCGATCACGCCTGGCACCAGGTAGTCCAGGTACGTGCCGCCAAAAGCGAAGCCGGGAATGTCGATGACCTTGCGGAACAGCTGCCCGAACAAGAACAGCCATATCACCGGCTGGACGACGCTGAACGCCAGCACCCACGGCTGCCTGACCAGGGCATGCAATTTCCTGCCGGTCAGGTAGAAGGTGTGCGCCAAGGTGGTACGGAACGGCACGGTGTTGGAGTGCGCTCCGCTGAACTGCGCCGCGGCAGCCGACGTCGAAGGGCTCGAAGGGGCCGGAGGGTCGGAATCGATCTGCACGGTCGTCATCACTTGCTCACCCCTGCGGTCTCGAGCTCATGCGCCTGTTCGTCGTGGTCGGGGGTCTCCGACTCGCTGTAGCGGCGCCCGGTGTGCCGCAGGTACACGTCATCGAGCGACGGCCGCGCCACGGCCACCGACGCCGCATTGACACCGGCCCGCTGCAGCTCGGCCAGCACGACCGGGACGGCGGCCGCGCCGTCGTCACTGCGGGCGGACACGTCGCGGCCGGCGATGACCACGTCCCGCACTGCGGGTAGGCCGGCCAGCACGCGCCGGACCAGGCTCGCGTCGGCGCCGTCCCCAGGAGCCGGAAGCTCGACGTGCACGGCGTCGCCGTGCAGC
>JBAUAY010000605.1:0-5858 GCA_049676235.1 Streptosporangiaceae bacterium | reverse complement strand
GCCCCCGTGGCCGGGATGCCAGGTCACCGGCGATCAGGCCATCGCCGCTGCCGGCCCGCGGCTCGGGCAGCGCTGCCAGCACATGCCCTGAGCTAGCTGTCTTCTCGTCCGTGTCGAGAGCGGATGCTGCCGGCGGCACCGGGCCGATCAGCCGCGCTCCGGCGGCCACCAGCTCGCTAAGCGCGCCGCGGGCCGATGGCCGGGCGGCTGGGTCCTTGCTGAGGCAGCGATGGACAAGGGAGTCCAGTGGGTCGGGAAGCCTGCCCACCGTCGGCTCGGAATGAAGAATGGCGAACGCCGTGGCGGTCAGCGACTCGGCCTTAAACGGCAGCTCCCCGGTACCCGCGAAGGCCATCGTCACAGCCCACGACCACATGTCGGCCGCCGCGGTCACCCGCTCCGCGGCCAGCTGCTCCGGGGCCATGAACGCCGGAGTCCCCACCGCGGCCTGGCCAGAAGGCCCCATCGTGGTCATCCCGGGAACGGCCGCCAGCCCGAAATCGATCAGCACCGGCCCGCCGGGCCCGAGCAGGACATTGCCCGGCTTGACATCACGGTGCACCATCCCGGCGGCATGTACCGCGCCCAGCGCGGTCAGCGTCGCGACGGCGATCCGCTCGAGCGTCGCGCCGCCGCGAGGCCCGTGCTGCTCGACGACCTCCACCAGCGACGGCCCGTTGACGTATTCGCTGACGATGAACGGCCGCCGTTCGAAGATCCCCGCATCCAGAACTTGCGCGGTGCAGAACCGGGCGACCCGCTGCGCCGCGGCGACCTCCTTCAAAAACCGGCTCCGGACCTGCGGGTCCGTGGTCGGCGGCAGAAGCTTGACCGCCGCCTGGCTCCCCGCAGGACCGACAGCCAGAAACACCACACCCTGCCCGCCCTCCCCGAGACGGCCGAGCAACCGGTACCCACCTACCTGGCGCGGATCCGTATCGCGCAGGGCAAGCACTTCCGACATTGCGGACTGACCGGATGTCACCCGGCCATTGTGCCCCGACGGCTCAGCGCACGCCTACGCTTCCGGGAACTGCTGCTTCGCCGCCCCGCCAGGCGCCGTGCCAGACCTAACAATCGGGACCACCGAAGTCCTGGTATCGGCCCAAAGACTTCCTTCCCGGGCCGAAGATCTCCACGCTGGCAGGAAAAGCAGTAGTGTTCCCCTGCCCCTCTTGGCCTCCCGGGGGCTACCCGGCTAGCTCCCTACTTAGGGGCCGTCGGCTGGCCGATGGGGACAATGACGATCGGCTTGCTGCCGCCCCAGAGCGGCTAATGCTCGTGTAGTCGTGATAAGGAAAGCCGGCCGGTCGGGTAGCCGCTGCGCCAGACCGCGTACTCGGGACAGAGCGGCCGGCCGGCTTCGGGCCGGCTGATCCACAGTCGCAGCAGGTGTCGTTGACGCGCTGGGTCATCGGCGTCGTCGACGAATGCCGTGCGGGTGTGCACCGTCGCGAAGTTGTTAATGAACTGCAGGTCACCCGTCTGGAGTTCCATGCCAAGAGCGACGCCTGGCCTCTTCGGCAGCGAGTCGAAATAAATGAAGCAGGCGACCTCGTCTGCGGTGAGCCTGGGCACCTCGGGGAAGCGCATGGCTGACATCGCCCGGCCGGTCCTGACGGTCGCCGATAGCGCTCCCCCGCAGTAGCTGTAGAGCGGCTCCAGGTACCAGCCGGGTGATCCTGGCGGTTCTTCGCTCCGCCAGTCGGTCGGGAAGTTCTTGTTGAGAATGGGCAGGTACTCGGGATGCTCGTCGACGACGAAGTTGTACAGCAGGCCGGAGCTGGCGACGAAGCTCTCCCCGCCGTAGAGCGCGGGGCGGAGGCACATCAGGCCCACGAAATCGGTGGAGTCTGTGTGGAACCCTAGATCTTCGTTGGTTGCATACGCTCGCTCGTACGGACCGCGCCTGCCGAGGTCTCGTATATGGCCTACTAGGTCGCCTTTGCGGTTTTGCGGCACGAGGTTCCCCATGTGCCGGCCCATTCCCCAGTAGATAATGGTGGCCTCGTCCACGCTGAACCTGTCGTAGATGGGCAGCCCACGCAGAAGAACGAGCCCTAGACCGTGTTCCAGCCGGTCCACGATGTCATCGATCCGCTCCTGGAAATGAGGAAGCGGGAAATCCTCTGCTCGGATCTCGGTGACGTCCTTGAGGTGCTTCCTGGAGACATGCGCGAGCGCTCGCTCGAAATCGGCGAAGTCTTCTTCGGCGAAACGAATGATCCAGCGACCGGTGTCGGCGAGTTCGTCGCCTCTCCATACATTCGGAACCGATACTCGCTCGGTGAGGATCTCGGTCACCGAAGACGCTCCCTCGCCACGCACGCCGCCGCCGAACCTCATTGTATTGCCCGGTCACGACGACCCACAGCCGCCGCTTGCATCGGCGCACGTTGAGGCGGGGTCTCGGCTCGTTTCAGTCGGGCTTGTATTCGGCGTGCGGGGATGCCCGGTTCCAGGCCAGCTCGAACGCGGCGACGATATCGCGGATAGTTCCGGGCCGACCGTCCCTGGGGCCCGGCCCGCAGGTCAGGGCCTCAACCCAAACCCAAGCCACGCGGGAGCTCATGCCCGGACCTTGGTGTGAGGTTGGCCCGTCACCCGTGGCGGATGATGGCTGTCGCGTCGTGGCGGGCTGGGATATAGATGGCGATGCCCGGGCCGCCCGGGAGTAGCCCGACTGGAGGAGGCCGATGCCGTCATGACGGATGCGCTGGTTGACCGGACCCGGCTGCCGTTCGCGGATCCGGGGTTCAGGGGTACGGCGAACCGGACGCTGGCCGGATCTGTCCCGGACTGGGACCTGATCGGGCATATCAGCCCGCCCGAGGGGGCGCCTAATGTGCTGCTGGTCCTGATCGATGACGCGGGTTTCGGGAATCCGGATACGTTCGGCGGTCCGATCAGCACGCCGGCCCTGTCCCGGGTCGCTGAGGAGGGTGCGCGGTATAACCGGTTCCACGTGACGGCGCTGTGCTCGCCGACCCGGGCGGCGCTGCTGACCGGCCGCAATCATCATGCCGTGGGTTTTGGTTCGATCGGCGAGCTGTCCAGCGGGTTTCCCGGGTACACGGCGTTCGTCCCCCGGGACAGCGCGCCGTTCCCGAAGGTGCTCCAGGGCAACGGCTACAGCACGGCGGCGTTCGGCAAGTGGCACCTGACGCCGGACGGTCAGCAGGGCGCCGCGGGCCCGTTTGACCGGTGGCCGAATGCCTGGGGCTTCGACTACTTCTGGGGCTTCCTGGGCGGTGAGGCCGGGCAGTGGGATCCGGTCATCACCGAGAACAACAAGACGATCGGGGTGCCGCAGGGCAAGGACGGGAGAGAGTACTACTTCCCCGACGATATGGCCGACAAGACCATCGAGTGGCTGCACGCGGTCCGCGCCCAGGACCCGGCCAAGCCATGGTTCGTGTATTTCTCCACCGGGTGCGCGCACGCGCCGCACCAGGTGCCTCAGGAGTGGGCGGCCAGGTACAAGGGGAAGTTCGACGGCGGGTGGGACGCCTACCGGGAGGAGACCTTCGAGCGGCAGAAAAGGCTGGGCGTGGTCCCGGCGGACGCGAAGCTGACCCCCCGCAACGAGGCGTTCCCGGCCTGGGATTCCCTGGCCGCGGATCAGAAGGCCCTGTACGCCCGGCAGATGGAGGTGTACGCGGGGTACTGCGAGAACGCCGACTGGAACGCGGGCCGGGTGATCGCCGCGGTCGAGGAGATGGGCGAGCTGGACAACACGCTGGTGATCTACATCTTCGGCGACAACGGCGCCAGCATGGAGGGCACGCTGACCGGGTCGTTCAACGAGCTGACCATGCAGAACGGCATCCCGCTGACCCCGGAGCAGCAGCTCGCGCTGATCAATCTGTACGGCGGGCTGGACGTGTGGGGCACCGACCTGGTCGCCCCGCACTACGCGGCGGCGTGGGCCTGGGCGGGGAACTGCCCGTTCCAGTGGGGCAAGCAGGTCGCCTCGCACCTGGGCGGGACCCGGCAGGGCATGGCCGTCCGCTACCCCCGGCTGATCACCGACGCCGGGGGGCTGCGCAGCCAGTTCACTCATTGCATCGACATCGGCCCGACCATCCTGGAGTTGGCCGGGTTGCCGCAGCCCACGCAGGTGGACGGGATCGCGCAGACGCCGATGCATGGCACCAGCTTCCTGCACACCTTCGCCGGCTCGGCCGCCGAGGAACGGCACACCCAGCAGTACTTCGAGATCTTCGGCTACCGGGCGATGTACAAGGACGGCTGGTGGCTGTCCCAGCCGATCGGGCGGATCCCCTGGGACGCGACCCCGGACACGATCCGGAAGTTCGCGCCGGGGGTGTGGCACCCTGACGACGATCCGGTGGAGCTGTACTACCTGCCCGATGACTTCACCCAGGCGGACAACATCGCGGACCGGCACCCGGAAAAGGTCAGGGAGCTGCAGGACCTGTTCTGGCAGGAGGCCGAGAAGTACAAGGTCCTGCCGCTGCTAGGCGGGATGAGCGTGTACTTCGGCCTCACGCCGCCGCTGGCCGAGCAGACCAGCTACACCTACTACGGGGACGTGCAGAACATCGCGTCCGGGATGATCCCCCGGATCTACAACCACTCCTACGCGATCACTGCCGACCTGGTGATCCCCGAGGGCGGCGCCGAAGGCGTGATCGTGGCCGAGGCCGACCACCTCGGCGGCTTCTCGATGTTCGTCGCCGACGGGAAGCTCAAGCACACCTATTCCATGATGGGCGTGCAGGTGTACCGGCAGGAATCCGATACCCCCCTGCCCACCGGGGAGGTCACCGTCCGGCTGGAGTTCCACGCCGACGCGCCCCAGCCCGCCACCGGCGGCGACATCCGCCTGTTCGCCAACGGCCAGGAAATCGGCAAGGGCCGGATGGATCACACCGTGCCGGTCCGGTTCTCCGGCTACGCGGGCATGGACATCGGCCGCGACAACGGCGGCGTGGTCGACCGCGGCTACGCGCACCGGGCGCCGTACGCGTTCACCGGGACGGTCAAGAAGGTCGTCTTCGATATCAGGCCACATCTGGCCTCGGCCGACGAGGACGCGCTGCACGAATCGGCGCAGCACGGGAACGTGGCCCACGGCATCAGCGCATAGCAGCCGCACGCCCCTGTGCGGTCACGCCATTGCCCCGCACATCAGGGTCAGGGGAGTACTGGCCCGCCACGCTATAACGGCTATGGGCGCGAGGAGGCAGTCCCCTTCGCAATGCGCAGCCGCGGATCGATTTCGGCAGCGCACCATGTGACCGCGCAGGTTGGCGTCTTCCGCCCCGCCTGTGCCGGTCTATGCCTGGGCCCACCGTTCCGCGAAGGCGGTGAGCGCGATGGCGCCGAGTTCGATGGTCTGGCGGTCGGGGGGGCCGGGGGAGCGGAAGGCCACCTCGAGGATGCGGTCGCCGAGCTCGACCAGCAGGTCGACGGCCGCCAGCGGGGTCTGCTCGGGCACGAGGTGGTGGCTGATCAGCAGGGCCCGGATCCGGACGGCGAGGGCGTGGTTGCGGGCGCGGATGATCTGGACGACTGGCGGGGATACCCGGCCGCCGAACCACAGGGCCACCGCGCTGGGGTGGGCTTCGAAGTAGGCGGCGGCGGTGTCCAGCTCGAGCCGGATGAGGCCGGCGGGGTCGCCGGGCTGCCAGGCTTCCTCGGCCGCGCGGGCGTGCTGGTCGAGGTCGGCGGTCATGTACTCGAGCAGGGCGTCGAGGATCTCGTCGCGGTCGGCGAAGAAGCGGTACAGGGAGGGGATGGCCACCCCGGCGCGTTCGGCGATGGCCCGGGTGGTGGCCGCGTCCACGCCCTGGGTGCCGACGATCTGCTCGGCGGCGGCGAGGATCTGCCGG
>JBAUAY010000604.1:0-9582 GCA_049676235.1 Streptosporangiaceae bacterium | reverse complement strand
AGGTAGGCGATGGCCGCGGCGACCTCGTCCGCGCTGACCAGCCTGCCCATGGGCTGGCGCGCGTTGAGCGCGGCGCGTTCGGCGGCCGGATCGGGCGCGGCGTCGAGCAGCCGGCTCACCCACGGCGTGTCGGCCGTGCCGGGGTTCACGCAGTTCACCCTGATGCCCTCGGCCACGTGGTCGGCCGCCATGGCCAGCGTGAGGGCGTAGACGGCGCCCTTGCTCGCGCAGTAAAGCGCCCGCTGCGGCAGGCCCGCGGTGGCCGCGACCGAGCAGGTGTTGACGATGGCGGCCTGGCCGCGCTCCCGCGCCGCCTGGCGCAGCAGCGGCAGAGCCGCCCGCGTGGTGCGCACGATGCCGAGCACGTTCACGTCGAGTACCCGGTGCCACTCGTCGTCGTCGTTGTCCTCGACCGTCCCGGCCGCGCCGATTCCGGCGTTGTTCACCACGATGTCGAGCCGGCCGAGCGTCCGCCCGGCGTCAGCGACGGCGGCCCGGACCGCGGCGTCGTCGGTCACGTCGGCGAGGACCGGGTAAAGGTCGGCGCTGTCCTGGCTGGCCTTGATCCCTTCGTCCCGGTCCAGCACGGCGACCCGGGCGCCGCGGGCGGTCAGCAGCCGGGCGGCGGCCAGGCCGATGCCCGAGGCGCCTCCGGTGACCAGCGCGGCCAGCCCGGCGAACTCAGCTGATTGCTCCGTCATAGGTCCGATGTATAACTCATACCGCGGCCGTCGTCTAGAGGATGCGTCACTCGATGCGCAGCACTTGGAGGGCTGCTGAACGTGGCTATGGCGTTTCTCGGTATGACCGATAAATAGTCGATCATGTCAATCATGTTGACGGGTAATGGCGCGGCGCCGGCACCCGGTGATCACTTTGGCCGGAGAGAATCGCGGTCGGCGATGCGATCTGCGGCCGGATGGCCGTTGGTCCGGCCAAGGCGAATGCAAGGCCGGCCGTGTTCGATGGAGTACAGGACGTAAAGCATGCGCAGGAAGGCCGTCTCTATCTGGATGAGGCCGCTGACCGGTACGGCCACCGCACGTGTGTCCAGCGGGCCGTGGCGGGCGCGTCGAGTGCGGCCGGCGCGGCGACGTTCGACCACGATGGTCGTCAGCACGCGAAGGCCATCGCTGACAGCGCTCAAGTTGCTCACCCCGTGGATTCTGGAGTGCTCGAAACTGGGAACCTCGGTGACCCGGAGCCCTTCCTTGGCGACCCGCATGTGGATCAGCGTCTCGATCTCGAAGCCGTCACCCCACAACCGCCCGTCGCCGTCACGTGCCGGAGGAGAGGTGACGTCGAGGCCAAGTATCGGGACATGTTTCCGCCAGAACACGTTGTAGCCATAGCACAGGTCTGAGTACCTGGTGCCATAGCACAGGTTGACAACCGCACCCAGCATGCGATTACCGACGCTGCGCAGCCGCGTGATGTCACTGCTGCCCCCGCCCACCGCAAACCTCGTGCCCTTGGCGAAGTCCGCACCGCTGAGAAGCGCATTCACGAACCTCGGGATCTCCCTCGGATCTGCCGAGCCGTCCGCGTCGATCATGGCTATGATGTCACCGGTCGCAGCCTCGAAACCGCAGGCGAGCGCGTTTCCCTTTCCGTTGCGAGTCTGCAGCACCACGCGGACGTCCGGCCGCAGCTGACGCGCCACCGCTATCGTGTCATCCACCGAGTGCCCGTCTACCACAATTACCTCGTAGACGTCCGCAGGCAGCCGGGCAAGGACGTACGGCAGGTTTCGGGCTTCATTCAATGTTGGAATGACCACAGACAAACGTGGCGAAGGTGGACTGGAATGGGCCTGAGACACCATGGCTCCCTCATGATTCCAGGCGAATAAGCGGTGACCTCTTTGCCTGACTCCCCGAAAGAAAGGCCGCCTACCGTTACAGAACTATACCAGCCAAGGCTGTCGCGTAACGTCACGCTTTGGTAAAGCTTGTCGGATTGTGAGCGAAACGGAAATCGCCCCGGCGCCAGGCGGGCGAGCAGCACGGGCGGCCGGTCGGGGCCATCATCGTCCTGCCGTCCGGTGCCTACGCTAAGGGCCGGCGGGTGGTCGTCTTCCGCTGGTCGGCGACATCGTGGTAGAAGATCCTTCAGGTTCAATCGCTCCCGGTCCGGCCGATCAGCCACTCGACGAGGCGCGTGACTTCCCCGAGATCGCGTCGGTAACGCCGGCAGTCTGAACAGACCGAGCAGTCCGTTCCGCTTCGGTAGTGCCTGTGCGCGGCGTAAGGATGCCCGCATCGGCAAAGAGAACCGGATCTTTTACCCTGCACGGCGCAGGATCTTACTCGTACGGACACGAAGCGTGGCCGCTCGCGGCGCTCAGGAGTTGCTTGACGGGCTTGCCCTGCGCGTGACTGCCCACCGCAGGCGATTGATCCGTCATAGGCCTGATGTATAACCCATATCGCGGCCGTGGTCCAGGGTCGCCGGACCGGACGCTCAGCCGAGCGCCTTGCGGCGGTACAGGTGCACCGCCAACGGCGCGAATACCACCAGCATCGCGACCGACCAGCAGATCACGGCGAGCTCGGGATGCTGCATCGGCCAGACGTCGACGGAGGCGGCCGGGTTCGGGTTGCCGAACAGGTGGCGGCACGCGGCGGCGAGCGCGGACATCGGGTTCCACTCCGCGATTGGCTGCAGCCAGCCCGGCATGCCCTGAATCGGGACGAACGCGCTGGATATGAACGTCAGCGGCAGGAAGATGATGAAGCCGGTCTGCTGGGCCGCCTCCGGGCTCCGCAGCGTCATGCCCAGGCAGACACCCGCCCAGGTGAAGGCGTAGCCGAACAGCAGGGCCAGCCCGAACGCGGCGATCACGTCCGCCGGGCCGGTGTGGACCCGCCAGCCGATGGCCAGGCCCACGCAGACCACCACGACCGTGCTGATGATCTGGGTGAGCAGTTCGGCGATCGAACGCGCCATCAGCACCGCCCAGCGCGACATCGGCAGCGACCGGAACCTGTCGATCAGCCCGGTGGACATGTCGGTGACGAGCGCTACCGCGACGCCGGGCGCCGTCTGGGCCAGGCCCATCCCGAGCATTCCGCCGATCAGGTACTCGTGGTAGTTCCCGCCGTCCGGCAGCACAATCGCGCCGCCGAACACGTAGGCGAACATCAAGATGAAGATGACCGGCATGAAGGTGACGTCGGCCAGCGTCTCGGGTTCCCGCCTGATCCGGGCGATGCTGCGCTTGGTCAGCACCCGCACGTCGCTGGCAAAGTGCGCGAGCGGGCTCCGCCCGTAGGTCACGTCCGTTTCCGGTACAAGTTCCGCGGTGATGGCGCTCATGCCGCCGCACTCCCTTCCAGTTCGGGCTCGACAGCCCTGTCGTCTTCGGTGCCGCTGACGTGTCCGGTCAGCGAGAGGAACACGTCATCGAGCGAGGCGCGCTCAATCGTCACGTCGTTGACCTCGACTCCGGCGGCATCGAGCGCGCGCACCACGCGCGTGGTCAGGCCTTCGGCCGCCGCCACCGGCACCGACAGGCACCGCCCGTCCTGGCCCGGCTGCACGCGGCCTCTCGCGAACGGCCCGACCGCGATGATCGCCGTCTCGACGTCCGCCCCCGTGGCCAGGACGACCTCGAGGTGCTCGTCCCCGATGGAGGACTTGAGCGCCTCGGGCGTGCCCTCGGCGATGACCGTGCCGCCGTCGATCACCGCCACCCGGCGGGCTAGCTGATCGGCCTCGTCCAGGTACTGCGTAGTGAGCAGGAGGGTCGTCCCGCCCTCCGCGAGCTCGCGCACGATCTCCCAGGTCATGGCGCGGGCGCTCGGATCCAGGCCGGTAGTCGGCTCGTCCAGGAACAGCACCGACGGGTAGCCGATCAGGCTAGCCGCCAGGTCCAGCCGCCGTCGCATGCCGCCCGAGTAGGTCTTGACCGCGCGGCTGGCGGCGTCGGTCAGGCTGAACCGCTCGAGCATCTCATCGGCGCGACGCCGGGCCGCGCTCGCGGTCAGCCGGCTGAGCTGGCCGATCATGATCAGGTTGGCGCGGCCGGTAAGGTACTCGTCCAGCGCCGCGTACTGCCCGGTCAGGCCGATCCGCCGCCGTACCTCGGCCGCCTCCGTCACCACGTCGCGGCCCTGGACCCGGGCCCGGCCCCCGTCTGGGCGCAGGAGCGTGGCGAAGACGCGGACGGCGGTCGTCTTGCCCGCGCCGTTCGGCCCGAGCAGCCCGTAAACCGTGCCGGCCGGCACCACCAGGTCGAACCCGGACAGCGCCCTCGTCTTGCCGTAGTGCTTGACCAGTCCCTCCGCCTCGATAGCGGGAACCTCACCCATCGTTACTCCCCGTCACTCGTACGCTGTACGTGCTAGTACGATGTACCATAGCAGTACGTTGTACGAACGGGCAAGCTGTTAACCAGATGCGCCCCTGCCTGACGGCCGACGCTGGTTTCGGGCATGCTTGGGCCGCGGAAGGAGCAGGCAGTGAGCGAGTACGACGAGGAGCCGTGGCCGTTCTTCCGGCATCCGCGCACCTACCCGCGCTCCGGCCGGGCGTCCCGTGAAGAAGCGCACGAGCGGCGGGAAAGCGGGCACGTTCAGCGGCACCGGGAGCGCGGCGCCCCGCCGCCCCGCCGCGACCGCGGGCTGTCGCGAGCCGAGATCATCAAGGCCGCCATCGCCGTGGCCGACGCCGAAGGTCCCGACGCGATCAGCATGCGGCGCATCGCGCGGGAGCTCAACGCGGGCGCGATGTCCCTCTACTGGTATGTCGGGTCCAAGGAAGAGCTACTCGACCTGATGCTGGACTCGATCGAGGCGGAGATCGAGGTGCCTGAGCCATCGGGCGACTGGCGAGCCGACCTCGGCGCCTACGCCCACCGGACCAGGGCGGCGATGAGCCGGCACCGGTGGGCCATGGAATTCATCGGCAGCAGGCCGCCCTCAAGGCCGGCCGACGTGCGGAACCTGGAGCGCCTGCTCGGCCTGCTCGACGGGACGGGTGTAGACGATGCCCGCGTGATCATGGGCATCTTCATGACGGTCGCCACCTTCGTGATCGGCGCGGTGATGCGCGAGGCACAGGAGATACGCTTCCAGCGCGAGCAGGAGCAGGCCGAGGCGAACCTGACCGACGAGGAGATCCTGGCCGAGCGTGAGCGCTACCGCAAGTGGTTCGAAGCCTCCGGCCGCTACCGGCGGATCACCCGGCTGATGGAATCCGGCATCGACCCGGATGACCCGGCCACCAGGGACGAGCGTTTCCAGTTCAGCCTGGACTGCGTGCTCGACGGCATCGCTGCCCGGCTGGGCTGACCCCCGAATCGGGGGCATGACACGGAGGAACACTTTCCAACAGAATGACGTGCGTAAGAAATTAGGGTCGAGGACGGGTACGTCCTAATCTCCGTCGCCACGGGGGGGATCGTGGCTATGGGAGTGGGGGAGGTGCCCGTCCTCGACGGCTCGATAGTACAGGCGTTACGAGGGGCCGGCCGCTCTGGCCTGCTGCACGGCCTCGGCCACGCCCTCGGTCCACGGGTCGCCGTGCCCGGGCAGCAGCAGGTCCGCGTCGATCCCGCGCAGTGCGTCCAGCGAGGCGAGCGCCTGGGTGGTGTCCATGTTCAGCCCGGACGGCATGATCTGCGGGCCGAGCCGGCCGGTGAGCGGATTCTCGGTAGCCACGACATCGCCGGTCAGCAGGGTCCGGCGGTTCTCGAACAAGATCGCCGCGCTGCCCGGCGTGTGACCGGGGGCGTGCACCGCCCGCGGGCGGCCGGGCACGTCGATCTGCTCGCCGTCGGCGAAGGCCGACACCTCCGCGATCGGGATCATCCGGGCGGCGCCGCGGCGCAGCAGGGAGAAGCTAGTGCGGTAGAACGCCGCCTTGAGTAGGTAGGACGTGATCTTTCCATCGTTCTTGCCCGCCGCCCGGCCGGTCCGTGCGGCCTCCTCGTCGGCTCGGTGGATCCACACCCGCGCCCTGGTTTCCTTGCGGGCCCGCTCGGCGAACCCGGTGTGATCGGAGTGCGCGTGGGTGAGCAGCACCGCGTCGAGGTCGGCGAGCTTTCCGCCTAGCTCGGCTAGCGACCGCGAGAAGAACACCCAGTCGGCCGGCGTCCCGGCGTCGACCAGGGTGTACTTGCCGGACTCCTCGATCAGGTAGAAGTTCGTGACGCCGCGCGTCAGCCGGTGGATGCCCTCGCTCACCTGCACTGGCTTGCCTTCCCGTAGGTGCCGCCCCCGACGGGTCACGACGCTACCGCCGCGGGGCCGCGTTGTCATCGGAGGAATGACCGGTGCGCGTGGTCGGTGACGGCGCCAGCCGGCCGTTAGGCTGACGGGATGGCTGAACTGGCGGGCCTGGACCTGCCACCGGACGGGACCGCGGACGTCTGGTGGGCGCGCAGGCAGGACGCTTCTGACCGGCACGCCGGGCTGCTCGATGCGACCGAACGGCGGCGCTTGGCAGCCTACCGGCGCGATGAGGACCGCGCGCGGTTCCTGACCGGGTGCGCGCTGGCGAAGACCGCGCTCGCCCGGTACACCGGCTTGCGCCCGGCGGACGTGCGCTTCGACCGGACCTGCGACCAGTGCGGCGAGCCGCACGGCAAGCCGGTCATCGAGGGCGGGGTCATCGAGGGGGTCGCCGTCGAGCATTCCGTTGCGCACTCCGGCGACCTGGTCGCGGTCGCGGTCGCGCGGACCCCGGTCGGCGTGGACGTGGAGCAGCTCGACGGACGCCTGCATCCGCTGGGCGATGACGGCGATCCGGAGGCGCTCGCGCGCCTCGTGCTTTCCGCGGCCGAACAGGCGGCGCTGGCCGCGGTCCCTCCGGCGGGCCGGGCCCGCGCCTTCCTGGTCGCCTGGACCAGGAAGGAAGCTGTGACCAAGGCGACCGGGGATGGCCTGCGCGCCGCCTTCAGCGACGTCGTCGTGGCGGCGGACGCGGGCCCGCCTCGCCTGCTGTCCTGGCCCTACGAACGGCCTGTCCAGAGCGTGTCCCTGCTCGACCTGGACGCGGACCCCGGGTACCTAGCGGCGCTCGCGGTCATCGGCCGCTGCGAGACGGTGCGGGCCAGGGACGGGTCGGCGTTGCTCGCGGACCGGGCCTGAGGCCAGGAAAGGTCGGATGTATCCTCCGGGGTGCTCTGCCGCGGCGGGCGCGTGTCTTGTAGCGTGGCGAGCGGAGGCGGCTTGATGCGCATCGGCTTGTTCGTGACGTGCCTGACCGACACGCTGTTCCCCGGCACCGGTAAGGCCGTGGTCGCGGTGCTCGAGCGGCTGGGCCATCAGGTGGATTTCCCGGCGGCCCAGGCGTGCTGCGGTCAGATGCATTTCAACACCGGGTACCGGCGGGAGGCGGTGCCGATGGCGCGCGGGTTCACCGATGCCTTCGGCGGTTACGAGGCCGTTGTCACCCCGTCGGCCTCGTGCGCCTCGATGGTCCGGGAGTATTTTCCGGCGCTGGCAGCCGAGGCGCGGGATCCGGGCCTGGCCCGGGCGGTGGCCGAGGTCGCGCCCCGGACCTATGAGCTTTCCGTGTTCCTGACCGGCGTACTGGGCGTGACGGACGTGGGCGCGTACTTCCCGCACCGGGTCACGTATCACCCGAGCTGTCATTCGCTGCGGATGCTCCGGGTGGGCGACGCCCCGCTCCGGCTACTGCGCGCGGTGCGCGGCCTGGACCTGGCCGACCTGCCGGATGCCGAGGCGTGCTGCGGGTTCGGCGGCACGTTCGCGGTGAAGAACGCCGATGTGTCGGCCGCGATCTGCGCGGACAAGGTCGCCGCGGTCCGCCAGACCGGGGCCGAGGTGCTGTGCGCGGCGGACAACTCGTGCCTGATGCACATCGGCGGCGCGCTGGACCGGCAGCGGTCCGGAGTGGCCGTCATGCACCTGGCGGAGATCCTGGCCAGCACCGAGGACGCCTGGTGACGGCGCCGGGCGCGGGCGGCCGGAATCCAGCCGCGCTCCCTGCGAGCACGCCTCATCCGGGTATGCCGACGTATGTGGGCATGCCGTCGTTCCCGGTCGCGGCCAGGACCGCGGTGGCCGATTCCCAGCTGCGCGCCAACCTGGTCCACGCCACGCACACGATCCGCGCCAAGCGGGCCGGCGCGGTGGCCGAACTGGCCGACTGGGAGCAGCTGCGGCAGGCCGCCAAGGCGATCAAGGACCATACCCTGGCTCACCTGGACACGTACCTGCTCCGGCTGGAGGCCAACGTCAGCCAGGCGGGCGGGCACGTGCACTGGGCGGCCGACGCGGACGAGGCGAACGCGATCGTGGCCGGCCTGGTCCGGGCGGCCGGCGCCGACCGCGTGGTCAAGGTGAAGTCGATGGCCACCCAGGAGACCGGGCTGAACGAGGCGCTGGCCGCCGACGGCATCAGTGCGCTGGAGACCGACCTGGCCGAGCTCATCGTCCAGCTCGGCCACGACCGGCCCAGCCACATCCTGGTGCCGGCCATCCACAAGAACCGGGCCGAGATCAGGGAGATCTTCCGGCGCCAGATGCCGGACGCGCCGGCCGGGCTGACCGACGACCCGCCCGCGCTCGCGGCCGCCGCACGGGCGCACCTGCGCCAGGCGTTCCTGTCCGCGTCGGTGGGCGTATCCGGCGCTAACTTCGCGATCGCCGAGACCGGGTCGCTGGTGGTGGTGGAATCCGAGGGCAACGGCCGGATGTGCGTGACGCTGCCGCGCACCCTGATCTCGGTCGTCGGGATCGAGAAGATCCTGCCGTCCTGGCGGGACCTGGAGGTGTTCCTCGCGCTGCTGCCCCGGTCCTCCACCGCCGAGCGGATGAACCCCTACACCTCGACCTGGACCGGGATCACGCCCGGCGACGGGCCGCAGGACTTCCACCTGGTGCTGCTGGACAACGGCCGCACGTCGGCGCTGGCCGACCAGACCGGCCGGCAGGCGCTGCGCTGCATCAGGTGCTCCGCCTGCCTGAACGTGTGCCCGGTCTACGAGCGGACCGGCGGCCACGCCTACGGCTCGCCCTACCCGGGCCCGATCGGCGCGATCATCTCCCCGCTGCTGCGCGGCGTCACCTCCCCGGCCGACGCGTCCCTGCCCTACGCCTCCACCTTGTGCGGCGCCTGCTACGAGGTGTGCCCGGTCGCGATCAACATCCCCGAGGCGCTGGTGCACCTGCGCGCCAAGGTCGTCGACGCCAAACGCGAAAAGACATTCTCGGCCGAACGATCGATCTTCCAGCTGTCCGGACGGGTGCTTCGCTCGCCCCGGCTGCTCGGCGCCGCGCAGCGCGCCGGATCCCTAGGCGGCAAGCTGGTCGCCAGGTCGGGCCGGATCAGGCGGCTGCCGCCGCCGCTGAACGGCTGGACCGAAACCCGCGACGCTCCCGCCCCGCCACCGGAATCGTTCCGCGCCTGGTGGGCGAGAACCAGAGGCCCGCGATCATGACCACTTCCAAAGCGTGGATCCTGGCCAGCGTCCGGGCCGCCAACGGCACCGCCAACCGGACCGCGGGCGCCGCTAACGGCGGGTCGGCGGCCCACCAGGAGCGCGCCGAGGCCGACGCCGACGCGGCGTACGCGGCCCTGCCGCGCGAGTACCTACGCGCCCACCACGAC
>JBAUAY010000603.1:0-7723 GCA_049676235.1 Streptosporangiaceae bacterium | reverse complement strand
AACATGCCCGCTGAACTCGGCGGTGGCGGCTGCACCACGCTGCAGCAGGTGCTCGTCCAGGAGCAGATGGGCCGGGTCACCAACGCGCTGGGCTGGGTGGCGGCTACGCCGCCGTCCTGGCTGCCCGTCGTGGCCACCCGCGACCAGATCGACAGGTACGTCAGGCCCGCGATCGCCGGCCAGCGCGAGGAGTGCTACGCGATCACCGAGGAGAACGCGGGTTCCGACGTCGACGCGATCGAGGCGACCGCGCGGGCAGATGGCGACGAATACGTGCTCAACGGCGTCAAGTGGCACGTCACCTCGTTCAACACGGCCGACTTCGCCTTCTTCCAGGCCCGGCTGGCGGGCGGGCCGCACCACGGCGAGCACGCGATGTTCCTGGTGGACCTGCCGAGCCCGGGGGTCCAGGTGGTCAGGACGCCGGCCTACTCGCACACGATCAGCCACCACCATCCGATCGTCGCGTTCACCGACGTCCGCGTCCCGGCGGCCAACCTGGTCGGCGCGGAGGGCGACGGGATGGCCTTCGCGTACGAGTGGTTCAGGTTCGAGCGGCTGATGGTGGCCGCCCGCTGCCTCGGCGCAGCCGGCCGGCTCACCGAGGAGATGACCGCGTTCGCAGCCGCGCGCCGGGTCGGCGGCCAGCCGATCAGCGATCGCGGGCTCGTGGCCGGGATGCTGGCGGACAGCCTCACCGAGCTGTTCGCGGCCCGGGCGATGACCTATGAGACGGCCCGCGCCATCGACCGCGGCGCCGACGTGAAGGTGTCCCACGCGCAGTGCTCGATGGCCAAGCTTTACTGCTCGGAGATGGCGGGCCGCGTTGCCGACCGCGCCGTCCAGGTGTTCGGCGGCCGTGGCTACATGCGGGAGAACGTGGCCGAGCGCTTCTTCCGCGAGCTGCGCGTCGAGCGGATCTGGGAAGGCACCAGCGAGATCCAGCGCATGATCATCGCCCGCCAGATGACCAAGCGCAACCCGGCCACCCTCGCCTAACCAGTCAAAACCATGATCATGGCCAGAAACGGGCGCTATTTGCCCCTAGCTGGCCACGATCATGAAAAGGGCGCCCTCAGCCGAGGTAGTAGTCGGCGGGGGGGAGGTTCGCCTCGATGACCGCGATCACCTCGGGATCGTCGGGCGTGGTTCGCGGGCGGAACCGCGCCGCCACCGTGCCGTCGGGTCGCAACAGGAACTTCTCGAAGTTCCACTGGATGTCGCCGGCCTCGCCGTTCTCGTCCGGCACCGCGGTGAGCTCGGTATAGATGGCGTGCCGCCCCGGGCCGTTCACCTCGATCTTCTCGAACATCGGGAAGGTGACCCCGTAGGTAGCCGAACAGAACTCGGCGATCTCGTCGGCCGTGCCCGGCTCCTGCCCGCCGAACTGGTTGCACGGGAAGCCGACCACCGACAGGCCACGCGAGGCGAACTGCTCGTGCAGCTTTTCCAGGGCGGTGTACTGGGGCGTCAGCCCGCACTTGGAGGCCACGTTCACCACGAGCATGGCCGAGCCGGGCGCGACGACCGAGCCAAGCGAGGAGTCCTGCCCGGCCAGGGTCTTCACCGGAATGTCAAGTATGGTCACGCTGCCTACGGTACCGGGCTCCAGACGGACTGGCCCAGGTAGCCCCGGGCGATGGTGGTGACGAACGCGTACACCGCGTCCTCGGCGGGCGACAGCGGCCCGGGGGAGGCATGCGGCGAGGCCAGCCCCCGCTGCACGGACTCGCACGCGGACCAGTCCTGCTGGTTGGTGATGTCCCAGAACTCCACCGCGTAGCCCGGGTCGAAGTCCGGCCGGGCGACGGCCTCGGGCGCGAACGCCCAGGTGCACTCGATCGTGGTCCGGTCGGCGGCGACCGGGATCAGCCGGTGCGTCATCACGTAGTCCGGGTGCAGGCTGAGCAGGACGTTCGGGAAGATGTTGACGTAGATGACGGTCCGCAGGCCCTGCGCGTCGAGGCCGCGGAGCGGGACGCCGCTGCTGCTGCCGTCCAGGGACATCGTCGCCACGCCGTCGCGCAGGTCCATCCAGCCGCCGATCCAGGCGCCGTCGGAGGCGTAGTTCTCGCCGCTCTTGGGCGGGCTGACCCGGCACAGTTCGGGGTGGATGGACGGGCAGTGGTAGCACTCGTGGTAGTTCTCGGTCAGCGTCTTCCAGTTCGCCGCGGCGTCGTAGCGGTGCCGCCCGGCGGTCACCAGGCGCTCCGGCTCATACGGTGCGACCAGTTCGTCCAGCTTGGCCAGGGCTTCGTCGAGCGAGCCTGCCTGGCCACCCGAACCGTCCACGAATACCAGCCCGTGCCATTCGGTCACCGGCAGCGGGGCCAGGCCCCACTGGCCGAAGTCGAAGCCGGGCCGGTTCCTGAAGCCCGCGGCGCCCCGGAGCTCGCCGCTCAGCGCGTACGTCCAGGCGTGGTACGGGCAGATGATCGCCTTCTCCTGGGCGCCCTGACCGCACGGCAGCAGCTCATGACCGCGATGGCGGCAGCTGTTCGCGAACGCCCGCAGCTCGCCGTCCTCGCCGCGGACCAGCAGCACGCCGCCCTCGCCGGTCGCCTCGGCGCGCTGGTGGCCCGGCTCGGGCAACTGGTCGCTGCGCGCCACGCACATCCACCCGCCGCCCAAGAAGTGCCGCTGCTCCCAGTCGAACACCGCAGGGTCGACGTACGCCGCCCGCGGCAACATCCGGCTTTCCCCGAACGGCCGCAGGGCTAGCTCTAGCTCACCGCGATCAAGTGGAGCCGGGACACCACCTGAAGCAGGGACATCACCCGGAACCGGAGCATGACGGGACCTCAAGTCTTGACTGACCATACAGTCAAGACTAAGCCGCCCGCGTGCCGCTGTCCAGGCCGAGGCCGTGCCGGTCGGGCCGTGCCCGTCAGGTGGTGCTGCTAATCGCGGCCCGAGCTGAAGGCGGCGTCGAACGCCGCCTGGGGCGGGTCGAAGTCGAACCGGCGCAGGAAGGTGATGGCCTCGGCCGCACCGGCCAGCCGGTCCATCCCGGCGTCTTCCCACTCGATGGAGATCGGGCCGGAATAGCCGATCGAGTTCAGCATGCGGAAGATGTCTTCCCAGCGGATGTCACCGCGCCCGGCGGAGACGAAGTCCCAGCCGCGCCGCGGATCGCCCCAGGGCAGGTGCGAGCCGAGGCGGCCGCTGCGGCCGTCGAGCCGCTTGCGGGCCTCCTTGCAGTCCACGTGGTAGATCCGGTCGCGGTATTCCGCCAGGAACGCCACCGGGTCGAGGTCCTGCCAGACGAAGTGGCTCGGGTCGAAGTTCAGGCCGAACGCGGGCCGGTGTTCCACGGCCTCAAGCGCGCGGTTAGTCGTCCAGAAGTCGTAGGCGATCTCGCTTGGGTGCACCTCGTGGGCGAAGCGGACGCCCTCGGCGTCGAAGGTGTCCAGGATCGGGTTCCAGCGCCTGGCGAAGTCGGCGTAGCCCTCGTCGATCATGGCCGCGGGGACGGGCGGGAACATGGCCACGGTGTGCCAGATCGAGGAGCCGGTGAAGCCGATCACGGTGTCTACCCCGAACGCCGCGGCGGCGCGCGCGGTGTCGGCCATCTCGGCGGCCGCGCGCTGCCGGACGCCTTCGGGCTCGCCGTCGCCCCAGATCCGGGCGGGCAGAATGCCCTGGTGGCGAGCGTCGATGGGGTGGTCGCAGACGGCCTGGCCGACCAGGTGGTTAGAGATGGCCCAGCACTTCAGGTCGTATTTGGCCAGCAGCTGGTGCCGGCCGGCCAGGTAGCCGTCCTCGTGCAGGGCGCGCTGAACGTCGAAGTGATCCCCCCAGCAGGCCAGTTCGAGGCCGTCGTAGCCCCACTCCCGGACGTGCCGGCAGATCTCCTCCAGGGGCAGGTCAGCCCACTGGCCGGTGAACAAGGTGAACGGTCGGGACATCGAAGGCTCCCTTTCAGCTCATGAGCACGGGCGTCCAGGCTGACTCGCGCGCGGCGCTCTGCTCGACGGCGGCCAGGACGCGCTGCACCTGCAGGCCGTCCTGGAATGACGGCGCCGGATTGGTGCCCGTGGCGATGGCGGTCACCAGGTCGCGGACTTGGTGAGTAAAGGTGTGCTCCCAGCCGAGCACATGGCCGGGCGGCCACCAGGCGGACAGATAGGGATGGCCGGGCTCGGTGACGAGGATGCGGCGAAAGCCCGCCTCGGCGCTTTCGTCGGCTCGGTCGCAGAACTCCAGCTCATTCAGCCTTTCCAGGTCGAACGCCAGGCTGCCGCGGTCCCCGTTCAGCTCGATCCGCAGCTGGTTCTTGCGGCCGGTGGCGAATCTGGTCGCCTCGAACGAGGCGAGCGCGCCCGAGCTCAGCCGGGCGGTGAACACCGCGGCGTCGTCGACGGTCACCGGCCCGGAGCGCGTGCCGCCATCTCCGGTCTCCGGCAGCGGGCGCTGGATGACGAAAGTGGCGGTGGCCGCAGAGACGCCAGCGATAAGCTCGCCGGTCAGGTACTGGGCGAGGTCGACGATGTGCGCGCCCAGGTCGCCCAGCGCGCCGGACCCGGCCCGCTCGCGCTGCAGCCGCCAGGTCAGCGGGAACGACGGGTCCACCAGCCAGTCCTGCAGATAGCTCGCGCGGACGTGCCGGACCGGGCCGATCCGCCCGTCGGCCACCAGCTGGCGGGCCAGCGCCACGGCTGGGACGCGGCGGTAGTTGAACCCGGTCATCGAGCGGACGCCGCGGGAGGCGGCCTGCGCCGCCGCGGCCGCCATGGCCTCGGCCTCGGCCTCGGTGTTGGCGAGCGGCTTTTCGCATAGGACGTGCTTACCGGCCTCGAGCGCCGCGATGGCGACCTCGGCGTGCAGCTCACCCGGCGTGCACACGTCCACGAGGTGCACATCGTCCCGCTTGATCAGCGCCCGCCAGTCGGTCTCGGTGGCCGCCCAGCCGAGGCGGCCCGCTGCGGCGCGCACCGCGGTCGCGTCCCGGCCGCACAGCACGGCCATGCCGGGCCGCAGCGGTAGATCGAACACGTGCGGCGCGGTCCGCCAGGCCTGCGAGTGGGCCGCGCCCATGAACGCATAGCCGACCATGCCCACGCCGAGCCAAGGCCGGTCCGCTGTCTCCTCCACCACGGTTCCTCCCGTCAGGCCGATCGTAGGGTGTGGGCCTTCGGGTCCCAGCAGGGGTCCAGCGTCCGGGGAAGATCGAAGGCCGAACGAACCGGCTCGAACGAATGATCCGCGGCGGACCGCGCGATCGCCTCCATGGTCTCGACCACGTGCAGTCCCATCTCGCCCGACGCGCGCGGGCGGCCGCCGCCGCGCAGCGCCCGGGCCATGTCCAGCACGCCGAGCCCTCGTCCGTCGGCGGCCCCGGAGACGGGCAGCACCTGCCAGTCGTCCGCGCCGGTGGCGCGGAGCCTGATCTCGCCGTCGAACCGGTTCGGATCGGGGAGCGCGAGGGTGGCCTCGGTGCCGGTGATCTCCACGAAACTAGGCCGCGGCAACGGCGACTCGAAGCTGAGCACGAGCGTGGCCGCCGGGCCCTGCGCGTACTCGATCAGGGCGGAGATGTGGGTCGGGACCTCGACGCGGAATTTCGTTCCGGCCCGCGGCCCACGGCCGATGACCCTGGTGTCGCAGCTACGGCGGCCCGCGGCCGCGACCCGCTCGGCCGGGCCGAAGATCGTGGCCAGCCAGGACAGGTAGTACGGCCCGATGTCGAACAGCGGTCCCGCGCCGGGCTGGAACAGGAACTCCGGATCGGGGTGCCAGCGCTCCGGGCCCGGGCTCTGCATCAGCGCCAGCGCCGTCTGCGGCACGCCGATCGCCCCGGCGTCCATCAGCCGCCGTGCGGTCTGCAGCCCGGCGCCGAGCACGGTGTCGGGTGCGCAGCCGAGCCGCAGGCCAGCCTGCTCCGCCGCGGCGAGCAGGCGCTGGCCGGTAGCGGTGTCGAGGGCGAGCGGCTTCTCGGTCCAGACGCTCTTGCCCGCGGCCAGCGCGGCCGCCGTGACCTCGGCGTGCGCGGCGGGGATGGTGAGGTTGACGACGAGTTCCACGTCCGGTCGCCGCAGCGCCTGGGCCACCGTCCCACCTTGAGGCACGCCGTACGCGGCGGCCTGCTTCTTGGCCCGCCTGAGGTCGAGGTCGGCGCAGAAGAGCACGCGCAGGTCGGGAAACGACGTCAGGTTGCGCAGGTACTCGCGGCTGATGGTCCCGCAGCCGACGACGGCGACGCCGACCGGCCCGGTCATCAGGCGTCGCCTTTGCGTGTGGCCAGCCCTTGGCCGACCAGCCAGGTCAGGCTGTCCTCGACCGCGGTCATCATGTCGGTGGCACAGCGGTCGAGCTCGACCACGTGCCAGCGCGCGGACGGGCTCGCGGCCAGGATCTCGGCCACCGGCATCCGCCCGGAGCCGACCGCGGTCATGAAGTCGTCCCGGTTGACCACCGGGCCGTCCTTGACGTGCAGGTAGCGGACGCGGTCGCTCAGCCGGCGCAGCAGAGCGGGCACATCCTGGCCGCCGACCGCCGCCCAGTAGGTATCGACTTCGAGCAGCACGGTGTCGTCAAGCTGGTCCGCGAGCACCTCCAGGGCGGGAATCCCGCCGACCAGGCTGGAGAGCTCGAAGTCATGGTTGTGGTAGCCGAGGCGCAGGCCCTGGCCAGCCATCCAGGCGCCCAGCTCGTTCAGCTCACGGGCGAGCGCCCGCACGCTCTCGGCGTCGGCGAACCGGGGCGGTGGCAGGTACGGGATGATGACGGTGTCCGCGCCGAGGGTGCGGGCGGCGCGCACGACAGCCTCGGCGTCCTCACCCGTGGGCGCCGCGTGCACGCTGCACACGGACAGGCCCGTCGCGTCCAGCTCGGCCCGCAGTCCGTCCGGGTCAACCAGGATGCCGAACGGTTCTACCGCGCCGTAGCCGAGGGCAGCGACGTGGGCCAGGACTTCCGCCCGGCCGACGGTCATCTGATCCCGGAGGGTGTAGAGCTGCAAGGCCGCAGAGTTGGCAGTCAAGGTTTCTCCTTCTCGAAAAATCCTCGCTTCCCCTTGCTCAGGCTAAATTCGTCTACGAACCAGGTCAATAGCCATTCCGCCGTTCGTGCGCGATACTGCTAGGGCGGGTAGCCCGACACCGCTAAGGACAAGCTTTTCGAAAAGGAGCCGCCGTGGCGCGTGAGGCCCGCCGGAGCAGTCTGGTCGACATCGCCGCCGAGGCCGGGGTGTCAGTGTCGGCGGTGTCCAAGGTGCTCAACGGGCGGACGGACGTGGCGGCCGCCACCCGATCCCGGATCGCCGGCCTGCTCCGGCAGCATGGGTACCAGGTCGCCTCGCGGCTCGGCTTCGGGGTCGTCGACCTGCTGATCGCGGACCTGCACAGCCCGTGGGCCGAGGAACTGCTGCGCGGGACCATGGAGGCGGCTAATGAGGTAGGCATCAGCGTCATCGCCACCACCGTGCACTCGCCGCAGGAGTTCGCCGGCTGGCTGGACCGGGCCACGGCCCGGGGGACCTACGGCGCGTTGTGCGTTCTGCACCTGCCGGGCAGCCGGGAGCTGCACCGGCTGGCCGCCGCCCGGATCCCGCTGGTCGCGATCGACCCGCCTGCCGAGCCCGGTGATGCCGTCCGCTCGGTCGGCACGACCAACTGGCTGGGCGGCATGACCGCCACCCGTCACCTGATCGAGCTTGGCCACCGCCGGATCGCCATCATCGGCGGCCCGCCGGGCCTGTGGTCCAGCCGGGCCCGGCTGGACG
>JBAUAY010000602.1:0-13126 GCA_049676235.1 Streptosporangiaceae bacterium | reverse complement strand
GGAAGCCCTGCGCCGCGCGGGCGGCCAGACCTCCGGCGTCCTCGTCGCGGACGGGCGCCAGGTGCCGTGGCCGCCGGGTACGTTCGACCGCGTCCTGGCCGACGTCCCGTGCTCCGGCCTCGGGTCGCTGCGCCGCCGCCCCGATGCCAGATGGCGCAAGACCCCCGCCGACGTGGCCGAACTGACAGGTCTGCAACGCGAGCTGCTCAACGCGGCCATCGACTCGGTCCGGCCCGGCGGCGTGGTGGCCTACGTGACCTGCTCCCCGCACCTGGCCGAGACCCGCGACGTCGTCACCGCCGTCGTCCGAAGCCGGAACGACGTCACCATCCTCGACGCGCCCGCCGTCCTCCCCGAGGTTCCCGCCCTGCGCGGCCCCGAACCCGCGAACCCCGAGTCCCAGAGGTTCGCCCAGTTCTGGCCGCACCGTCACGGCACGGACGCGATCTTCCTCGCGCTACTCCGGCGCAGATAAGCCCGGCTCAGGCGCGGGTGAGGGCCCGGGCCGACGGCAGCCGGGCGTGGCCGATGTCGGCCTGCTGCCCCCGGGTGTACCCGGCGCTGTAACCCCGTCCGCTGTAGGTAATCCGGGTCCGGCGGGTCACCGGGTACGCCTGCTCCAGCTGCCGGCGGATGACCACGGCCCGGTCGGCCAGGACCAGGGCGGTGCTCGGCCCGGCCTGCGTCTCGCCCTGCGCGCTCGCGGCGGCCCGGTCCTCAGCCGATCTGACCCTGGTGATGACGGCGGTAACGAAGCCGAGCAGCCAGCTCCGCCGCCAGGCCCGGACGCTGCGGACCCCGGCCGGGACGACCGCCACGGTCAGGCCTCGGGCCATCTGTAGCAGCAGCGAGGTGTACAGGATGTCGGCCCGCTCCAGGTCCGAGGCGTAGCCGAACACATGGATGCGCGCGCCGGGCTTGGTCGTGCTGAGCAGGACGCACTGGCAGCGCATGGCCCCGGCCAGCCCGGCCAGCAGGTGGGCCCGGACCTGCGCCCACGGGTTGGCGATGTCGATGATGCGGCTGCCCGGCCGGTCGGTGTCCGGGCGCGACGCGGCCAGCCGGGCCCGGTCGATCCCGTACCTGGCCATCAGCTCGGCCGCTTTCGCGGTCAGCGCCTCGGCCTCCGGCGGCGTCACCCCTTCCGCCTCGGCCTTCGCCAGCAGCTTGCGTACCCGGTCAAGCAGGGCGCTAGGCGGGTCCGAATGCATAAGCAACCTCCAGATCGATCCTAATCGAACTCAGTATCGAACTGTACCCCCTCCATACGACATTCCCGCCCCCACGCCACCGACCAGCATTCCGGCACTCTACACTCGGCTAACTATGGGCGTTCAGATCTCGCCGAGCATCTTGTCCGCGGACTTCGCCCGGCTCGCCGACGAGGCCGCTGCGGTCGCCGCCGTCGCGGACTGGCTGCATGTAGATGTCATGGACAACCACTTCGTGCCGAACCTGACCCTGGGCCTGCCCGTCGTCCAGGCGCTGCTCAAGCAGGCCACACTGCCGATCGACTGTCACCTGATGATCGAGGACCCGGACCGGTGGGCTCCGCCGTACGCCGAGGCCGGGGCCAGGAACGTGACGATCCACGCCGAGGCAGTACACGCCCCCGTGCGGACGCTGCGCGCGATCCGGACGGCCGGCGCCCGGGCCGGACTCGCGGTCAACCCGGGCACCGCGATAGAACCGTACGCGGACCTGATACCCGAGATCGACATGCTGCTGCTGATGACGGTGGAGCCGGGCTTCGGCGGCCAGCCCTTCCTCGACATGGTGCTGCCCAAGCTGCGCCGGGCCCGCTCCCTGGTCGGCGGCCGGGACGCCGCGATATGGCTCCAGGTCGATGGCGGGGTCGGCGAGGAGACCATCGAGCGCTGCGCGGAGGCCGGCGCCGACGTGTTCGTGGCCGGCTCGGCCGTTTACGGCTCCGATGATCCCGGGCGCGCCGTGCGGGCCCTCCGCGCCCAGGCCGAGCGCGCCACCGCGCACGCGGCCTGGGTCCAGCAAAGCCGCTGAGTTCAGGCCGAACGGGCCGGGCTGGAGCGGTCCGCGCCGGTTTCCCTGGCTGCGGCCAAGGTGCCCTGCGGCTGGGTGCGGCCGGCCTGCTCGCTGGGCTCGCTGCGCACGCTGTGCTGGCTGCGCACGCTCTGCTGGTTTGGAGAGAGGGGCCGGCTGCGGATGAGCAGCAGCGCGCCCAGGGCCCCGGCGAAGGCCACCGCCCCGGTCACCAGCAGCAGGTCGTTGAGCCCGGCGGCGAAGGCGGACCGCAGCGCCGCCGCGACCGGCCCGCGGGTGGCCGCGGGCAGGCTGGCCAGCAGCTGCCCGACCTGACCTTGCCGGACCATGGTGGCGACGCGCGGTGCGGACGCCGTGCTGGCTCGGAGGGAGGGCACGGCCAGCGCGTGCGCCAGGTTGCGCGCCAAGGCGGCGGCGAAGATCGAGCCGAGTGCGGCGATGCCAGTGGCGATACCGACCTGGCGGAACGTCGAGTTGACCCCGGACGCCATGCCGGCCTGGTGTGGCGGGACAACGCCGATCGCGGTCGAGGCCAGCGGCGGGTTGACCATCCCGCCGCCCAGGCCGCTCACGATGAAGCCGGGGATCAGGTCCGTCCACGAACTGCCGCCGGACAGCCCGGCCATGATGATCAGCCCGATGCCGACCAGCAGCAGGCCGGGCCCGATGAGCCAGCGGGCGGGCACCCGCTCGCTGACCCGCCCGGCGACGGTCGCGGTGACGAACTGCGCGCCGCTGATGATGGCCAGCCGCAGGCCCGCCTGCTCCGCTGAGTAGCCCAGGATGTCCTGCAGGTAGATGACCAGGAAGAGCAGTACGGCGTAGAGCGAGCCGTTCATCGCGAACGCCGCGATCGAGCTCCCGGCGAAGGTCGGCACGCGCAGCAGCGACAGGTCGAACATGGGGTGCGCGACGCGCCGCTCGGCCGCGATGAACCCGGCCAGCGCCACGCTGCCGATCACCAGGCAGGCGATGACACCGCTGTCCGACCAGCTGTTCTCGCCCGCCCGGATGAGCCCGTAGATCAGGCTCACCAGGCCCGTGGTCAGCAGCGCGAATCCGGCCCAGTCGGGCGGCGCGGGGTGCGGCGAGGAGGATTCCTCCACCCGCCAGGCGGTCAGCACCACGGCCAGGACGCCGATGGGCACGTTGACCAGGAAGATGCCGCGCCAGCTCCAGTCGGTCGTGATCACGCCGCCGAGCACCGGGCCGAGCGCCGTGGACACGCCGGTGATCGCTCCCCACACTCCGAACGCGACCCCGCGGTCCCGGCCGCGGAAGCTGTTCCCGAGCAGCGCCAGCGAGGTGGCGAACATGATCGCCCCGCCGACGCCCTGGCCGCTCCGGGACAAGATCAGCATCAGCGGATCCCGGGCCAGCCCGCACAGCAGTGAGCCCAGGGTAAAGATGACCAGACCGACCTGGAACAGCCGCTTCCGGCCGTACCTGTCGGCGAGTACGCCCGAGGTGAGCAGCAGCGAGGCCAGGGTGAGCGCGTAGGCATCGAGCACCCACTGCACGTCGCCGAACGATGCGTGCAATCCGCCCTGAATCGCGGGTTGGGCGACCGTCACAATCGTCACGTCGAGCAACAGCATGAACGTCCCGGTGCAGACCGCGACCAGGGTCCACCACTTCTTATCCATCGGTTTCCTCCATGAGCCGGCGCCTTCCCCGGGCGCCGAACATCATGCTGCGCGATCTGATCAGTGACAATCCACGTTCGAGGCAAATTGCGCCGGATCTCGACTCCGACTACGCTAACTAGCGTGGAAGTACCTATGCTGGACCCGGTTGACTGGCAGATTATCCACATCCTGACGGTCGAGCCCAGAGCGTCCTTCCGCGCCGTGGCCGACGTCGCGGGGATCTCCGACCAGACCGCCGCCCGGCGTTACCGCAGGATGAGCGAGACGGCGGGACTGCGCGTGCTCGGCGTGGTGGACGGCTCCAGGCTGGGCTGGGCCGACTGGTTCGTCCGGCTGCAGACCACCCCGGGCAGCGCCGACTCGATCGCGGAGGCGCTGGCCCGCCGTCCGGACACCCGGTGGGTCCACCTTGCCTCCGGCGGGACGGAGATCGTCTGCACTTTGCAGGCCCGCAGCCCGGAGCAGCGCGACGCCCTGTTCCTGCACGGGCTGCCCGGCAGCCGCCGGGTAGTGCAGATCTCCGCGCACTCGATCCTGCACAACTTCAACCCCGGGCCCTGGCAGGGCGTCAGCCGGGCGCTGTCCGCCACGCAACTGGCGAAACTCGCCGGGCTGGCCAGGCCAGCCCAGCCCTCGCCTGGGCCGCAGGCTCCGCTGAACCCGCAGGACGAGCCCCTGCTGGCCGAACTGGCCCGCGACGGGCGGGCTAGCAACGCCGCGCTCGCCGCCGCCATCCACTGGCATGAGTCAACGGTGCGGCGCCGGATCGACGAGCTGCGCCGGGCCGGCCTGCTGTACTTCGAGGTGGACATCGACAACCGGGCGCTCGGCATGAACGTGCACGCTATGCTCTGGCTCTCGGTGGAGCCGGCCCGGCTGGCCGAGGCGGGCCGGGCCATGGCCGCCCACCCGGAGATCCCGTTCGCCGCCGCCACCACGGGACCGGCCAACCTGGTGGCCAGTGCCGTGCTCCGCGACACCCGGGCGCTCTACGAGTACCTGACCGGCGACCTGGCCGCCCTGCCCGGGGTGAGCTCGGTGCAGACCGCGCCGATCATCCGGACGCTCAAGCGCACCGGCTCAGTTCACTAGCCGGGCCCGCGGACGCCCGGCGGCCGCGGGCTGAGAAATTTCTCAGGACCAGCGGTCGATGTGGTCGAGCAGTTCGGCCAGCCGGGTGATGACCGCGTCCGGCTCGGCGGCCTCGAACGCGGGGACGTCGGAGTTCGTAATGAGCACGGCGCGCATGCCCGCGCTCTTGGCCCCGTGGATGTCGTCGTAGGGCCGGTCACCGACGAACACGCACGACGCGGGGTCGGTTTCGCCGATGGCCGCCATGGCCGCGCGGAAGGCCTCCGGGTGCGGCTTGACCCAGTCGATTTCGCTGGTGTAGACCGCGCCGTCGAGGAGCTCGAGGACCTCGTCCCTGACGAAGATCTGCTCATGGGCGCTGCGCGGCCACATCGTGTTGGAGAGCACGCCCACCTTGATGCCGCGCTGCCGCAGCTCGCGCAGCAGCGGCAGCGCGTCCGGGTCGGTGAGCGTATGCGGGTCCCACGCCTTGAAGTAGCTGGCCAGGAAGTCGGCCGACGCGCTGACTCCGGCCCGCTCGAAGATGTGGTCCAGCGTCGAGCTCTGATGCGACCGCTCGCCGCGGCGCCACAGCTCTGTCTCCGCGGCGCGGGCCGCCGCGGCCATCGCCGCCGCCTGCTCCGCCGGATAGTGCCGCTCGCACACCGCGAGCCAGAGTTCACCCAGGTCGATACTGTGCCACGGGGTAAGCGTCCCGCCCCAGTCGAAGATGACCGCCCTGACCGCCATGCCCGAATCCTACGCACCCCTCCTCCGAAGCCCAGTCTGGCCAGCCTCGTTTTCTTGACAAAACCAATCATTTAAGTGGACTATAGGACTCGTGTCTCCACCAGATGTAGCGGTAGGAACCCAGCTGCTCCGCTGGCCGCGGCCGTCCGGCCCGCAGGAACACGCCCCAGATCAGGCCTCAGAACAGCTCGACGCCGGACCCGCCCGCCCCTGGGACGAGCAAGTTCCGCCGGACCGGGACGGGACCTTGCTCGCGGTGGTGCCGATCCCGGGCACCGGGACGTCGCTGGCCATCGTCGGCTACGCGATCACCACGTCGGCCGCCAGCTCGCCGCCGAGACCAGCCGCGCCACGTACCAGGCGACCCTCGGGTTCCGGGCTGCGCTTGGAGAACGGGCAGCGCCGCGTGTGGACCGACGGACGCGAGATCGAGCTGACCTTCCGGGAGTTCGAGCTGCTGGCCTTCCTCAGCGCGCACCCGACCACGGTGTTCACCCGCGCGGATCTCATCGAGCGGGTCTGGCACCGAGCCATCGCGCGGGACAGCCAGGAGATCGCGCGGGACAGCCGCACCGTGGACGTGCACGTCAGCCGGATCCGGCACAAGCTGGGTCCGCGCTACGGCCAGTGCCTGGTCACCGAATACCGCGTCGGCTACCTATTCCGCCCGCTGGCGCGGTAACGCAGGAAACACCGCGTTCCTGGCCGGAATACCTCGTGTGGCACACTGGCTTATAGGAGTAAGAGCGTGCTCCGGGGTCGGTGAAACTCCGAGCCGGCGGTGAAAGTCCGCGACCCGTCCGCAGCCAGCGGGCGGCTGATCCGGTGAAATTCCGGGACCGACGGTGAAAGTCCGGATGGGAGGCAGCACGCAGGCGGTCGGGCGACCCCCGGCCGTAAAAGCGCCTACGAACCGTACTCGCGCCACCCCCGGAGCCGAACCGCAGGCTGGGCTTCGAGGAGGTAAGCGCGGATGTTCACCGGGATCGTGGCAGAACTCGGCGAGGTGGCCGGAGTCGAGCACCGCGGCGACGCGGCCAGGCTCACCATCCGGGGTTCCACCGAGGGCGTCGCCCTCGGCGAGTCGATCGCCGTAAACGGCGTGTGCCTGACCGTCACCGAGATCCTGGACGGGCCCTTCACCGCAGACGTGATGGGGGAAACCCTGGACCGGTCCGGCCTAGGCGCGCTGACCCCCGGGACGCCGGTCAACCTGGAACGCTCGGTCCGCCTGGCCGACCGCCTGGGCGGCCATCTGGTCCAGGGGCATGTGGACGCCACCGCCACGATCAGCTCCCGGACGCCCGCCGAACACTGGGACCAGGTGCGGATCAGCCTTCCGAGCCAGGTCTCCCGTTATGTCGTGGAAAAGGGATCGATCGCCGTCGACGGGATCAGCCTGACGGTCTCCGCCCTGAGCCCTCCTGCCGCCACGGAAAGCTGGTTCGAGGTCTGCCTGATCCCGGAGACGCTCAAGCGCACGACTCTCGGCGCCAGGGCGCCGGGAGACACCGTGAACCTGGAGGTCGACGTGATCGCCAAGTACGTGGAGAGGCTCCTCGGCGGGCACAGCGTCAGCCGGCGGAGTGTCAGCCCAGACATAGTCAGCCCAGACAGCGTCCGCCCAGACAGCGGGGAGGGTTCCAAGTGACTGGAGTGCTCGACGACGTCGACCGCGCGATCAAGGACATCGCGGCGGGCCGCCCGGTCGTGGTCGTGGACGATGAGAACCGGGAGAACGAGGGCGACATCATCTTCGCCGCGGGCCTGGCCACCCCCGAACTGCTCGCCTTCATGATCCGCTACACCAGCGGCGTGATCTGCGTACCGATGCGCGAAGCCGAACTCGACCGGCTCCAGCTCCCCCAGATGACCTCCCACAACACCGAGCACCACCGCACCGCCTTCACGCTCAGCGTGGATGCGCGGGAGGGGATCAGCACCGGCATCTCCGCCGCCGACCGCGCCACGACCATCTCCAAGCTCGTCGACCCGGCCACGATGGCCGCGGACCTGTCCCGCCCGGGTCACGTGTTCCCGCTCCGCTGCGCCGAGGGCGGCGTGCTGCGCCGCGCGGGGCACACCGAGGCCGCGGTGGACCTGGCCCGGCTGGCCGGGCTGCCGGAGGCGGGGGTCCTGGCCGAGGTGGTGAACGATGACGGCACCATGGCCCGGCTGCCCGAGCTGCGCGAGTTCGCGAACGTCCACGACCTGGCCCTGATCTCCATCGGGCAGCTCATCGAGTACCGCCGCCGCAACGAGCGCCAGCTGAGCCGTCAGGCCCAGACCAGGATCCCGAACGCCTACGGTCAGTGGCAGGCGTTCGGCTACCGGAACGAGATCGACGGAACCGAGTACATGGCGCTAGTGCTCGGCGATGTGGCCGGCCAGGACGTGCTGACCCGGCTGCACTCGGAGTGCCTGACCGGCGACGTGTTCGGCTCGCTGCGCTGCGACTGCGGCGCGCAGCTCGAGGCGGCCATGGCGGCGATCTCGGCCGAGGGCCGGGGGGCGGTGCTGTACCTGCGCGGGCACGAGGGCCGCGGCGTCGGGCTGCTGAGCAAGCTGCAGGCCTACGAGCTGCAGGACGCCGGCGCCGACACGGTGGACGCCAACACCGAGCTGGGCCTGCCGGTGGACGCGCGCGAATACTCGGCCGGCGCGCAGATGCTCGCCGACCTGGGCGTCCGCTCGGTGCGCCTGCTCACCAACAACCCGGCCAAGGTGGGCGGCCTGGTCGGCTGCGGCGTGGACATCACCGCGCGTGTCCCGCTTGCGTCCGCCGTTACCCCGTACAACCTCCGGTACCTCGTCACCAAGCGCGACAAACTCGGGCATCAAATTCAAGACCTTGATGAGGCCGAACGGGCCGTCGTGCGTGCGTCCGCGCCGCTGAACGGCCACGCGGCGGCCCCGCCTACTGCTGCCACGAGCGGCATCGCCCGTATTAGCACCGCCACCGACACCACCAGCGGCACCCCCGCAGCCTTCGGGGCCTTTGGGTCGGAGACGGCGTGAGCGGCGCAGGCAGTCCGGAAGCCGCCGTGGTGGACGCGTCCGGGCTGAGCCTGGCGATCGTCGCCACCCGCTGGCACCGGGAGATCACCGACTCGCTGGTGACGCGCGGGACCGCGGCGGCCGTCGCGTGCGGCGTGCCTGACCCGGTCGTGCTCCGGGTCGCCGGTGCGATCGAACTGCCGGTGGTGGCCGCCGAACTGGCCAGGCATCACGACGCGGTGGCCTGCCTGGGCGTGGTCATCCGCGGCGGCACCCCGCACTTCGAGTACGTCTGTGACTCGGTGACGGCCGGCCTGACCCGGGTCGCACTCGACGCCCGCATCCCGGTCGGGAACGGCGTGCTGACCTGTGACACGGTAGAGTCGGCCCGGGACCGGTGCGGCCTGCCCGGTAGCCACGAGGACAAGGGATGGGAGGCTGTGGTGGCGGCGCTGGACACCGCGCTCGTGCTGCGCTCCATCCGCCGTGCTCACGCCGAAGCCCCTCGCCACGCGGATGCGCCGCTGCTCGGCTATCCCGGGGTGACGCCTCCCCGGAACTCCCCGCCCGAGGCGGGCCATCCCGGTACGCTCTCCCGTTCCTCCGCGCGCCGACATTGACCGCGTTCCCGCGCTCCCGCTGCCCCCGCCGGGCCCCGGGACGTCGGCGAACGCTGTCCGGCCACCGCCATTACTCGCCAGAACTGGGATTACTCATGCTTTCACTGGTACTGCCCAAGGGCTCGCTTGAGCGGGCCACCCTCGAGCTTTTCGACGCGGCCGACCTGACCGTGCGGCGGTCCTCGGACCGGGACTACCACGCGTCGATCGACGACCCGCGGATCGACAAGGTCCGGTTCCTGCGCCCGCAGGAAATTCCGACCTACATCGAGCGCGGGCTGTTCGATCTCGGCATCACCGGCCGGGACTGCATCACCGAGACCGAGGCCGCGGTCGTCTCGCTCGGCGAACTGCAGTACTCCAAGGTGTCATCGAATCCAGCCCGCATCGTGCTTGCTGTGCCGGAAGGCGCACCATGGCGGACGGTCGCCGACCTCCCGGAAGGAATCCGGATCTCGACCGAGTACCCGTCGCTGACCAGGCGTTTCCTTGATGAGCATGGGGTTAAGTCGATGGTGATCCGGTCCTATGGTGCGACCGAGGCCAAGGTACCCGACATCGTGGACGCGATCGTGGACCTGACCGAGACCGGCTCGTCGCTGCGCAAGAATGGGCTGCGGATCCTCGAGACGCTGCTCACCAGCTACACCGAGCTGATCGCGGCCACTCCCGCCTTCGCGGACGCCGAGAAGCGGGCGGCCATGGAGGACATCGCCCTGTTGCTTCGGGGCGCGATCCAGGCCCGCGGCAACGTCCTGCTGAAGCTCAACGTGCCCGCGGACCGACTGGCCGCAGTGACCGACATGCTGCCCGCGCTGTCCTCGCCGACGATCACCACGCTGGCCCGGGGGAACATGAACGCGGTCGAGACCGTGGTCCCCAAGCGCGGCGTCAACACCCTGATACCGGCCCTGAAGGCGGCGGGCGCCCAGGACATACTCGAGATCCCCATTTCCAAGATCGTGGAGTAGCCGTGACCGTGCCCGAGCCGAACGATGCGCCCCGGACCGAACTGGTCATCCGCCGGCAAACCGCCCGGGTGCTGCCGGTCGATGTCGAAGGGCGCGTGCTGCTCCTGCACGGCTGGGATCCGCACCATCCCGACCACCCCTTCTGGTTCACCATCGGCGGTGCCGCCGAAGGCGACGAGACCCTGCGCGACGCGGCCGCCCGCGAACTGTACGAGGAGACCCGCATCTCGGTCGACCCCGCGCAGCTCGGAGAGCCCATCGCGCAGAACACGATCGAGTTCTCCTGGGGCGGCCACCGCATCGTCCAGGACCAGACCTTCTACGCGCTCCTGGTCACCTCGGCTGAGGTGAGCCTCGATGGCCTGGACCAGTGGGAGCAGGCCACCACCGACAAATTCGGCTGGCTCGCGGTCGCCGACCTGAGCGCCGACGACCCTCCCGCGCATCCCGACATCCCCGACCTGATCCGCGCCGCGGCGGCCAGCGTCCGGCACCGATAGCCGCCAGGCGGCCCAGCCAGCGGGAATAGGCCCGGTAGTGCCGCAGGTTCCGTGAACGTGGTTGTCCGCGTAGCGTGGGAGAGGTGCGAGGGCATTAACAGCCGAGGTGACGCAAGTGCGTGACATCCTAAGCAGGATCACGAAGTGGTGGGAGGCCGGGGAGAGCTTCGGCTTGGCCACCGTGGTGCGTACATACCGTAGCGCGCCCCGTGATCCGGGTGCGGCGCTGGCGGTATCGTCCTCAGCCGATCACGAGGTCGTCGGCAGTGTGTCCGGCGGGTGTGTTGAGGGCGCCGTCTACGAGCTGTCGCTGGACGTCTGCCAGACCTCCGATCCGGTTCTGCAGACCTACGGCGTGAGCGACGACGACGCGTTCGCGGTCGGGCTGACCTGCGGCGGGATCATCGACATCTTCGTCGAGCGGGTCGACCAGGCCCGTTTCCCCGAGCTGGGCCAGATCGCCGAGGCGGTAGAGCGCGGCGAGCCGGTCGCGGTCGCGACGGTGATCGCCGGACCCGGCCAGATCGGCGCGCGCCGGGTGATCTGGGCCCGGGACAGCACCCAGGCCAACGGGGACCGGGCCGACGGCGACGGCTGGCATTCCGGTGCGTCAGGCACTCTGGGGTCGGCGCGGCTGGACGCGGCGGTCGACGACGACGTCCGTGGCATGCTGGCCCAGGGGCTGACTGCTATCCGCCGGTACGGCGCGCAGGGGGAGCGGCGCGGGGATGACCTGAGCGTGTTCGTGAACTCGTTCGCGCCGGCGCCCCGCATGCTGGTTTTCGGGGCCATCGACTTCGCCGCCGCCGTCGCGCGGGTCGGCAAGTTCCTTGGGTATCACGTCACCGTGTGCGACGCCAGGAAGGTGTTTGCCACCGCGTCACGGTTCCCCGACGCCGATGAGGTCGTGGTCGACTGGCCGCACCGTTTCCTCGCCGCGACCGAAGTGGATGCCAGGACTGTCATCTGCGTGCTCACCCATGACCCGAAGTTCGACGTGCCGCTGCTCGAGGTGGCGCTGCGTACCCCGGCCGGGTACATCGGCGCGATGGGCAGCCGGCGGACCCACGAAGACCGGCTGACCCGGCTGCGTGAGGTGGGCCTGACCGAAGACGAGCTGGCCCGGCTGCGCTCGCCGATCGGGCTGGACCTCGGAGCCAGGACGCCGGAGGAGACCGCGGTTTCGATCGCCGCCGAGCTGATCCAGCTCCGCTGGGGCGGTACCGGCCAGCCGCTGACCGCCACCGAAGGCCGCATCCACCACCAGTTCGCCCGCTAGGGCTTGCGGCTGTCCCGCACGAGCCTCGTCATGTGATAGTGCGTGGTCACTCCTGATCCGGGATGGGTGCTACCAGGGCAGGCGCATACGCTTGGGGATCATGCATATGACAGTTGCCGGTGTGTTGCTGGCCGCGGGCGAGGGCTCGCGGTTCGGCCGGCCGAAGGCGCTGGTCGAACTCGATGGGCAGACCCTCGCCGAGCGCGGCGTTAAAACTCTCCTGGCCGGCGGCGCGGACCCGATCTTCGTCGTCACCGGCGCTGCCGCGGTGGAACTAGGCGGAATACATACGGTATACAATCCACAATGGCGCACTGGCATGGGATCCTCGCTCCGTGCCGCCTTGCGAGCCCTTCCCCAGGACGTGGACGCCGTGGTGGTCGCGCTGGCCGACCAGCCGCTGGTGGGCGCCGAGGCCGTCGCGCGCTTGATCACCGCGTACCGGGCCGGCGCCACCGTGGCGGTCGCCGCCTACGAAGGCAAGCCGCGCAACCCGGTGCTGCTGGCCCGCGAGCACTGGCCCGAGGTTATCGCGACGGCCACCGGCGACCAGGGCGCCCGGGCGTTCCTGCGCGCCCGCCCGGACCTGATCACGCTCATCGAATGCGCTGACACCGGGCGCCCAGACGATATCGACACCACGGCCGACCTTGACCGCATTGCCGCCCATCATCGTGGACTAAAACCGCCCCTATAGAAGCCTGTTCCTAAGGGTGCCTGGATGATCGCGTACGGAGAGGACGAAGCGGGCGCGCGAATCATCGTGAATGTGGCCGCGGGGAGTGCGGATTGCCGGTGGGGGTCGTATGGTCCGGGGCATGGCGAATTTCGCGGTGAGGCTCGTGCACGGGCCGAACTGGGATGCGGAGCGCCCGATCCGGGGTCAGGACGGGTGGGATGAGCACGCGGCGTTCATGGACGGGCTGGTCGAGGACGGGTTCATCATCGTCGGCGGGCCGGTCAGTGACGGGGAGCAGACCCTGCACGCGGTCGAGGCGGCGGACAAGAACGAGATCACGGCGCGGCTGGCGCTGGACCCGTGGGCTTCGGCCGGGCTGCTGCAAATCGGCACGATAGAACCCTGGGCACTCTGGCTCGACGGCCGGGGGCTCGACGGCCGGGGGCTCGACGGCCAACCCTGACCGGCGCGCTGGATCCGCGCTTGCTCAGGCGGCGCAGGAAAGGCGCGCCCGGCGGAGACCGGGTACGCACGCCGAGCCGGCGCGGACGCCGTCGGACGCGCGGGTAACGGCGGCGCGGGTGACCGTCG
>JBAUAY010000601.1:0-4461 GCA_049676235.1 Streptosporangiaceae bacterium | reverse complement strand
CAATTCCATCCGGAGAAGTCGGGCGATGCCGGCGCCGCGCTGCTATCCAACTGGCTGGAGACCCTTTGACCAGGCTGACTCTGCTGCCCGCGGTCGACGTCACCGACGGACACGCGGTCCAGCTCGTCCAGGGCGTGGCCGGCAGCGGGGGCCGCTACGGCGACCCGATGGAAGCGGCGCTGGCCTGGCAGCGGGCCGGGGCCTCGTGGATCCACCTGGTGGACCTGGACGCGGCGTTCGGCCGCGGGTCGAATGCGGACCTGCTCGCCGACGTGGTGCGGACCCTCGACGTGGCCGTCGAGATGTCCGGCGGCATCCGGGACGACGACTCGCTGGCCCGCGCGCTCGGCACCGGGTGCGCCCGGGTCAATATCGGCACCGCGGCGCTGGAGAACCCGGACTGGGTGCGTTCGGTCATCGCACGGCACGGCGAGCGGGTCGCGGTCGGCCTCGACGTCCGGGGCACCCGGCTGGCCGCCCGCGGCTGGACGGCCGAGGGCGGGGACCTCTACCAGACACTCGACCGGCTGAACGCCGAGGGCTGTGCCCGGTACGTGGTCACCGACGTACTCAAGGACGGTACGCTGCGCGGCCCCAACCTGGCTCTGCTCCGTGACGTCTGCGCGCGCACGTCCGCGCCGGTGGTGGCCAGCGGGGGAGTGGCTCAACTGGCCGACCTGCGCGCGATCGCGTCGCTCGTCCCGCTGGGCGTAGAGGGCGCGATCGTCGGCACGGCGCTCTACGAGGGCGCGTTCACCCTCTCCGAAGCCCTTGGGGTCCTGGCCGAGGTGGCCTCCCTATGACGGTTTCTGTGCGGGTCATCCCCTGCCTGGACGTGGACGGCGGCCGGGTGGTCAAGGGGGTCAACTTCCGCGAGCTGAGGGACGCCGGCGATCCGGTGGAGCTGGCCGCCTGCTACGACGCCGAAGGGGCCGACGAGCTGACCTTCCTGGACATCACCGCGTCAAGCGGCGGCCGGGACACCATGTACGACGTGGTGCGGCGCACGGCCGAGCAGGTGTTCATCCCGCTGACCGTCGGCGGCGGCGTGCGCAGCGTGGCGGACATGGACCGGCTGCTGCGGGCCGGGGCGGACAAGGTCTCGCTCAACACCGCCGCCATCGCCCGGCCGGAACTGCTGGCCGAGGCCGCGGAACGGTTCGGGGCGCAGTGCGTGGTGCTGTCGGTGGACGCGCGGCGAGCCGGTTCCGAGCCCCTCCCGCCCAGCGGCTTCGAGGTGACCACGCACGGCGGCCGGGTCGGCACCGGGATCGACGCGGTGGACTGGGCCCGGCGGGCCACCGAGCTCGGCGCGGGCGAGATCCTGCTGAACTCGATGGACGCGGACGGCACCACCGCCGGCTTCGACCTGGAGCTGATCCGGGCGGTGCGCGCCGTGGTGACCGTGCCGGTGATCGCGAGCGGCGGCGCGGGCACGCTCGCCCACTTCGCGCCCGCCGTGGACGCGGGCGCGGACGCGGTACTGGCCGCCAGCGTGTTCCATTTCGGCACGCTGCGCATCGGCCAGGTCAAGAGCGCCCTACGCGGCGCCGGCCACCCGGTCCGCTGACCTGGGCCGCCCGGTCACAAGCCGGACGGCCAGCTGATCTGCTCCGGGGCGACCAGCGGCGCGTCCACCTGCAGCTGGATCTGGGCGTGCGCGGTGAGCGGGATGTCGCGCGGGTTGCCCTGGTACACCTGGCCGTTGTAGATGGCCACTACGTGCCCGGTCGCCGGACCGACCCCGGTCGGTCCCGAGCGGCTGGCCCCAGATGTCGAAGAAGTTGCCCAGGGTGTAGATCCGCTGGACCGGGACTCGATGTGGATGTCGCCGTCCGGGACTAACCGCCGGTTCGGGTGGCGCCCGAGGTGTCGGGGACGGCGCTGCTCGAGGTGGCCATCGCGGCGCCGACGATGCCGGCGTTGTTGAGCAGCGCCGCGGGTACGATGCGGGCCCGGATCCCGGTCAGCCGCGGCACCCACTTGTCCGCCTCCTTGCTGACGCCGCCGCCCACGATGATGAGGTGCGGCGACAGCAGCGACTCCATGTGCTGGAGGTACTGATCGACCCGGCCCGCCCACTTGCTCCAGCTCAGGTCATGCAGTTCCTTGGCGTGCTCGGACGCGTGCTTCTCCGCGTCGGTCCCGCGGATCTCGACGTGCCCGAACTCGGTGTTCGGCACCAGCACGCCGCGGGTGAACAGCGCGCTGCCGATCCCGGTGCCGAAGGTCAGCATGAGCACCGTCCCGTTCTCGCCGACCCCCGCGCCGAACGTCATCTCGGCCACGCCGGCCGCGTCGGCGTCGTTCAGCACCCGGACCGGGTCGCCGGTGGCCTTGCCGAACAGCGTGCCCGCGTCCAGCCCGATCCAGGCCGGGTCCAGGTTGGCGGCGGTCCTGGTCACGCCGTCGATGACCACGCCGGGGAAGGTGATGCCGACCGGCCCTGACCAGCTGAAGGAGGTGGTGAGCTGTTTCACCACGTCCGCGATCGCGTCGGGCCGCGCCGGGCGCGGCGTGGCGATCTTCTGCCGTTCAGCGAGCAGTTTCCCCGTGGCCACGTCCACGGGCGCTGCCTTGATCCCTGAACCGCCAATGTCAATGCCGAGTGCTTGCATGGCATTAGCGTAGTGAAGGGTCCGCCTGATTGCCGCGCGGCCGGCGCTCTGCGGGAGGAGCCAGTCGGGTAATATCGCGATAGGGGCCAGATTTCTGTCGAGAGAGGATGTGGCGGATGCGCTGGTTCAAGCTCGCCGCCATCGGGGCCGGCATACTGATCGCGTTTCTGGTCGTCGGCTCGGTGATCGGTTTCATCATTCACGCCGTGACCTACCTGGTGCTCGCTGCGCTAGTGGTCGGCGCGATCGCGGTGGCTATCAAGGTGGCTAGTTCCAAGCGGCAGGTATCGGGCAAGAAGGCCGAACGCGAGGTCCGCGAGCCCAACGATCGGCAGTACAACCGGCCGCTGCCGCGGGCCGACGTCGAGCCCGTCTCCACTCCCTACCCCCCGCCGTCCCGCCCGGCCACCCAGGACGTGGACGACGAACTGGCCCGGCTCAAGCGCGAGATGGGCGGCTAGCCGCTACCTCAGGTTCGTCCCGTATACCTCGGCGAGCTTGGTCACCGCGGCCTGGGTCCCGTCCATGCGGACCCGCGCCGCGGTCCTGCGGCCCATCACCCACATGGTGAGCTCGGCCGGGCTGCCGACGACGGTGACCGCGGGGGTTGCGTTCTTCGCCGTGATTCGGTAGGCCGGGCCGTCCGCGCTCACCCCGCCGGTATCGATGTCGTCCCTGGCCAGCTCGACGCCGACGGGCGCCTTGCGGAGCATGAACCGCGCCATCCGCAGCCGCTGCCAGAGCATGTCCGATTCCCCGTCGCTGAGCGGCCTCGGCTCCCAGTCGGGCGCGGCCCGGCGCACGTCCTCATGGTGCACGAAGAACTCGACTGCGTTGGTGCGCTCGTCCATGCCGGGGAGCGCCATCACCGACAGCCGGGGCGGGCCCGACCTGATGCTCCGCACCAAGTCGGGGAACGGGGTCCGCGCCCTGATCCGCTGCTGCACGCGGGCCGTGTACCCCGCCAGCGGGCCGCCGATCACGCCGGCCGCCGCGTCCGGGCGGCGCTCGCGCAGCACGAGGTGCGCGGCGAGGTCGCCGGTGGTCCAGCCTTCGCACAGTGTCGGCGCGTCTGGGCCGGTCTTGTCAAGCAGCGCGCACAGCGCGAGACGCTCTTCCCGGGAGTAGCTCACCCTGCTGATCGTAGGCGTCATTGCTACCCTGGCTGAAGTCTCTAGGCTGTGCTAGCCCGGGGGGCGACCCCCGGACCCCCGCGAAGGAGGAAACCATGCTTGACCCGGCCATCGCGGCACGGCTGAAGCGGGATGCGTCCGGCCTGGTCGCGGCCATCGCCCAGCAGTACGACACCGGCGAGGTGCTGATGCTCGGCTGGATGGACGACGAGGCGCTGCATCGCACCCTCACCACCGGCCGGTGTACCTACTGGTCGCGCAGCCGCCAGGAGTACTGGGTCAAGGGCGACACGTCCGGGCACTACCAGTGGGTGAAGTCGGTGGCGCTCGACTGCGACGGCGACGCCCTGGTGGTCAGGGTCGACCAGGTCGGCGCCGCGTGCCACACCGGCGACCGGACCTGTTTCGACATCGGCCTGCTCGAGGCGGTGACCGGGGAAGCAGCCCCGGTGGCGCCCTGAGATGCCGGCGATGCGCAGGGAGTTCATGCTGGTGCTGATGGCCGGCGCGGCCGGGGCCGGGCTGGTCGTGTTCGCCGTCCGGCAGGCCTGGGCGCAGGCCATCTTCACCCCGCCGCGGCCGCTGCCCGCGCAGGACATCTCGGTCACCGGGCAGCAACTCGTCCCGCTGGCCAGCGCGCTCGCGCTAGCCGCGCTGGCCTGCCTGGCGGCGGTGATCGCCACCAGGTCGGTGATCAGGCGGGCCGTCGG
>JBAUAY010000600.1:0-1778 GCA_049676235.1 Streptosporangiaceae bacterium | reverse complement strand
CTTCGACGCCGTCTTCCAGGCCACCGGCACCACCATCGTGCGCACCGCCGTGCAAGCGCCGCGGATGAACGCGATCTGCGAGCGCCTCATCGGCACCCTGCGCCGGGAGCTCCTCGACCGGACCCTGGTCCTCAACCAGGCGCACCTCCGCGCCGTCCTGACCGAAAACCAGGAGCATTACAACACCGCCCGGCCCCACCAGGGCATCGGCCAGCGCGTCCCGGACCCTGACCCTGCTCCCCGCGTCACCGCAGCCGACCCCGGCACGTGTCAGATCCGCCGAAAACCAGTCCTGAGCGGCCTGATCAACGAATACGAGCGAGCCGCCTGACAATCTGAGATCGCGCAGGTCACATGTCAGAATCCTATTTTCGAGCGGCACAGCTGCGGCGGTGAGGCGCTGCAGCGCGCTCCACACCCGTGCGCGCGGCGCGGCAATCGTGAGCGCGTGCTCGTCTACGCAGGACAGTTCCCGCGGGCAGGAGTCACCCGGCTACCACCAGAGCGGTGCCCCAGGCAACGCCGCCCCTAGTCTTGATCATCAGCACAGAAGCCCTTCTGAGCGCCACGTCATAGCGCGTGCGTTTGCTGGCGGGCACCCGTTTCCATCATGCCCGGGCCGGGCGTCTCATCGAGCCCGGGCACCGGCAGAAACGGCAACCGGTGCGGGTCAGCAGGGACCCGGGCGCATACCCCGGCCGGGGGCGGCCCGCGTGCCCGGCCACGGAGCACGGGGACCGCCATGATCGCTACCGCTGCCACTCCCCTGGCGGAACCGGGCGGCGGATACGGACCTGGCAGCATGCAGGTTGTCCGGCCGCACCAGGGCAGAGCGCCGCGCCAGGACTGGTGACCCTGTGTCTGACCTGGGTGGAGCTAAGCGGGCCCGAACCGCTGACCTCTTGCATGCCATCGGAAATGCTGACGTTCAATGCCGGCAAATGCTATCCAGAGATGATCTGACACTCGCCGTGCCCGGCGGCCCGCCAGCTGACCAGCGAAACCGCCTCTGACCTGTGGGAGCCCCCTTACGGAATCGAACCGTAGACCTTCTCCTTACCATGTATCACTGCGCAGTTCCGCAGCCCCAGGTAGAGCAGCTGACCTGCGAGAACACGAGCACACACTGGCACTCACAAGCGCCGGACAAGCCCAGACGAGCGCCATTTGCCACTCAATCTGCCACTCACTTTGATCTTGCAGATGAACCATCAGATGAGGTGGTCGATATTCGGTTCGATGACCCAGCTATACGCGTTCACGGTCTCAGTCCGCGGTTTACGTCCGCAAACCGTTTACGGTCGGCCTGCGGCGCCGTCCAGGGCTGCGCGAGCGACGCGACGCAGACGGTTCTGGACCGGCGTACGCAGGACCGAACCGCGGCACTCGCCCTGGAGATTGATGATCCCGGTGCCGGACGGCGGGAGGCCTTGCGGCGCGATCCCCCGCTCGGCCAGCGCGTACTGCAGCCGCGTCGACTCCGAACGCTCAGCCACCTGCTGCCGGCTCGACTGCCGCGTGCTCCGGCTTCGCGACCACACGCTCACCCTGGCCGAGCTGCTCACCGCGCACACCCCCGGGTAGACTCCGGCGGCGGTCCGGCGGCCGGCGCTCACCCAGGTGCACTGGCACCAGCACGCCGTGCTCGGCTGGGACGCGGACGAGAAGCTGCTGGCCGCGGCCGGCGCCCAAGCCGGGCACCTGGAGACCGGCTGCCGCGGCCTCGCCGGCAACTTCGGCTTCCAGGTCAGCCGGGCGAGGTGAGCGGAAGCCTGCGC
>JBAUAY010000599.1:0-4591 GCA_049676235.1 Streptosporangiaceae bacterium | reverse complement strand
ACGGCGTCCGCGCTGGTCAACGGCACCAGCCTCGGCTAGGAGGATAGGGCTGTAAAACCGTCGGCTCAGCCTACGTTGGTTCGAACCCAACACCTGCCATCACCTGCGAAAACGGCCCGCTCGCTGCGGAAACGCGGCCCGGCGGGCCGTTTCCTTCTTGTCCCGCCGTGTATCAGGGTGTGTCACTGCGGGTCGACGTGTTGCGGTGTCCACGGACGTATAGCGGATGGCGTCCGTGCCATCAGGACGGTCGGTGCGCACCGTCGGCTTTTTCACGGACGGCCACGGACAGGGCCGCGGGGTGCCCATCCCGGCTTCGTGTGCAGCGCTGAGCCGGGCGCTCGCGCCCGGACGCGTGCCGCGGCTGGCGGCGCCCGGTGTGCCAGGAGGGAGGCAGGGAGTTTGCGTTCCGACCTGTTGCCGGGGTGGCGCCTGGTGGATGGAAGGATTTCGGGAAATTCACGGGCCCAGGGCGGCTGGCGTCGTGGCCCGTCCGGCCGCGCTGCGGGAAGCGTGGCGGCACGGCATGCGAATTGCCGTTCCGCGGGCGGGGCGGCCCGCTGTGGCGGGCGCCGCGCCGCGCGTGGCGCGTACGGACGGCCATGCCGGATCCGCGCGCTTGCGGGGCTGCCTGGGTATAACTCCGATGTACCTGCGGACGGCCTTCGTGTACCCGGGAGCGCCGTATGTTCTGCATGGGTGCCGGGAGAACTGGCTGCGCGGGTCTGATTCCTCACCGGGCGCGCGGACATGGGAAACGGGTCGGGCCGCGAGGCCTGGTAACGGAGGCGCGATCTGCGCTGCCCGGCACGTCGCGTGGCATGAGCAGCAGCAGCCAAATCGCGGAGATATAGCGATAAAGCCGACGGCCAGCGGCTTCGTACCCGCGGATTACGGGTCCGCTGCTCTGTTCCTGGCTTCCCCGCTACTACTTGCGCATTCACGCCCGTACCAGCGAAGATATGCCACTGACATGCAGGAAATCATACCGGGAAATGACGGCTGCTGCCAGCCCGTACCGGGACATCCGAGCGAACATGGAGCAAACACGGAAATCGCAAGGTCTAGACCACTATGAAGTGATCACTACTAGGGCTCGGTGAGTGGTTTACCGCTGTGCGGAGGCCGGCGTATGGGAGCCTCTCCAGTGGCGGTCACGGTCCGTAACACCCCAGCCCAGAGTGCGCGACGCGGTTCTGAAACTCTGCACGGATCCAGCGCAGGCACATCCTCGGCGGCCTGATCAACGAATATCGCAGAGCGGCCTAACGAGCGTGAAACGGCAGTTCACCAACTATAAAACGAGTTTTGGCACAGCACAGGGAGCTGTTCGCGCTGCTGGCCGGGGTGTTCGCGCAGGCCAGGTCGCGGCTGACGGCGTTCGCGTACGTCGGCGCGCTGCTGGCCGAGCCGAGGGATCGCAGGTCGTGCTGGCAGCTGGCGGAGGCGGCCGGGCATGCCACACCGCGGCGGATGCAGGCGCTGCTGGCCGAGCATGCCCGGGACGGCCCGGGCTGGGCCGAGTTCCTGCGGTCCAAGGGCGTGATTCATGAATATCGCCTGGTGGCATAGGTTTTCGGCACGCACAGGACACATTCGCGCCGGTACCCGCACTAGCCCGTGGCCATGGCGCTCACCTTCATGACCGTGGAGTCCCGGGAGACCAGGCGGCATGGGACGGTGTGCACGCCGTGCGTGGGTTCGCCATTGATGGCTAACATCAGGTGCTCGGCAGCCACCCGGCCGAGGTGCTCCAGGCACATGTCCACGCTAGTGAGCGGGGGGTCGGAGCCGAGCACCATGGGGCTCCAGTTACCGTAGCCGACCACTGCTACGTCCTCGGGCACCCGCTTGCCGATCAACCGCAGCGCGTCGGTGACGCCGCGGGCGATCTGGTCGCTGCCGCAGAAGATCGCGTCCGCGTCCGGGTTACCGTCCAGCACCACCCGGACCGCCTCCCGGCCCCATCGCTCGCTCCACTCGCCGTACAGCACGTCGTGCGCGGCGAAGCCGGCGCCGGCCTCGGTGACCGTGTCGCAGAAGCCCCGCGCCCGCTTGCGGGCACACAGGAACCGCTCCGGGCCGGTGATATGGCCGAACCGGCGCCGGCCCAGGCTGAGCAGGTGCTCGGCGGCGAGCCGGCCGCCGCCGGTGTCGTCGGGCAGGATCGCGGGCTCGTCGCTGTCCATCGACTGGGTCATCGCGTACACCACCGGGATGCCCAGGCCCAGACCGATGCTGGGCCTCGGCTCGATCCGCCGCCCGGCCACGATCAGCCCGTCCACCTGGCGGCTGAGCAGCATGTTCAGGTACTGCCGCTCGCGGTCCGGGTCGTCCCGGGTATCGCACATGAACACCGAGATCTGGCCGGCCCCGAGAGCATCCCCGGCGCCGAGCATGACCGGAACGCTGAACCGGCCGAAGCTGTCGGTGCTGATCACGCCCACGGTGTAGGTCCGCCCGGCCAGCAGCCCCGGGCCAGCACGTTCGGCGCGAAACCCAGTTCCCGGGCCGCCGCCGCGACCCGGCCCCGGGTCTCGGCGCGGAGTTTGCCCTGGCCGTTCAAGGCCTTCGACGCGGTCCCGATCGAGACACCAGCGCGCGCGGCGACATCCCGGATTGTCACCCGCCTGGCCGACTCCGGCAGCGGGCTGAGTGCAGGCACACTCACCGGGTCAGCAGGAGACGGTGCGCTGGGCGGCTGAGAACTGGCAGGCAAAGGGTTGCTCCTGGGACCGTACCCGGCCTGGCTGACCGAGACATGTCATCAGGTCGGGACTATGCAGGCTTTGACGTCAGGCTAAGCGCTTCCCCAGCCTAGGCGGCTAAGCGCTTCCCCACAATCGCGTATCAGAGGAATTGGTTTTCTCAGCGCTGAGAAGCCGAAGACGTTGCCGGTGCCTCACCGGCAACATGACGCCCGGGAGCTGGAGTGCGCCAGGTAAGCGGTGCAGATGCCATCCAACCGGCTCGTGGCCCGGTCAGTCCCGGCCCGGCCGCGGCGGGCCGCTGGCCGGCCAGGCCGCGTCGCTAGCCGATTTCAGGCCGTAGCCTCCTCCATGCGGCGGTCGACGAACCTCCGGCCGGAGCCTTTGATTTTGTAAAACATCTGTCCGCGTTCGGCCCTATGGTGATCCGGCAATTTCGTGCGAGGTTTCCATACGCGCTTTGGCGTGACTTCGTTTCGACCCTACGCCTGCTGGCGGGCTCGTGACCAGCGGAGATGTGGGTGGTCTGCACAGCCTCTGGTGCAGAGGCCCGCCGAAAGGTCAACGATTGCCTCTTGTCGAGTGTTTATCCTGGTAGATCGCTTGCACAGTGAGAGCGTTTCGTCATGATCACCAACCACCACCGGTAGGTTTCCTCGGACGTACTTGCGCGTCGAGCCTGGATATGCTGGTGGTAGCTCCAGGCCCACCGATAGCCTACGATGCCGGCGGGGATGCTCCAGGTGCTGGCTACTCCGCCGCCGGGATCCAGACCCGCATCGCTCCTCCGGAGCGGTTGGCCCACGCGAAGTATGGAACGGCGAGCAGCTGCGTCGGAGACGCCGCAGTTGCAGCCGGCGGCGCGCGGAGGTCGCGGTATTCGGACTGCCGCCACCCGTCGAGGTCGCGGACGACGCCCGTCAAGGCCACACCGGGCAGGCCGCCCAGCTGCGGGACCGGTCCTTTGTCGACGGGATCGGCTGCGGGATCGGCGGCGACGTCGGCCAGGTCGAGGCCAGGCGCGAGATCGGCCTGCTCGAGGCAGTACACCACGGGGCCGCGCTCGATCGCGAGGCAGCCCCGCACCGCGTCGATGCGCGGGTTGGGCACGGTCAGTCGAGGAGAGACCTCGAGTAGGAGCACGACCTGGGTGCCATCCCGCCAGCGGCGCCTCACCTCGGCGTAACCGCCCGCGGCGACGGCTTTGCCGTCGAGGGTCGCCTCTCGCGCCCAGCCCGGGATGCGGAGCGCGAGCGTCCATTCACGATCGGGGCTCTCGACGACCTCGACCGTGACCGTCCCGTCCCAGGGGTACGCGGTCTCCACGCTGAGGACCACGTCTCCGGCGCGGATCGTCGAGGAGGCGTACTGATGCAGCTGGACCCCGTCGTCCGTCACGGTCACGAGGTAGTGGTGCAGCGATGCGAGCAGCCGCATGATGTTCGGCGGGCAGCATGCGACGGGATTCCAGCGATGTCGGTGCTCACCGGTGCGCGATTGGAGCGGGTTCGCGTAGAAGAACGATTCGCCGTCGAGTGAGAGCCCAGAAAGAAACCCGTTATACAGCGTCCGCTCGAAGAGGTCGGCGAAGCGGCTCTCGCCAGTGACAAGGAGCATGCGCCAGTTCCACATCATGCTGGCGATCGACGCGCAGGTCTCGCAGTACGCACGGTCGGGAGGGAGCTCATAGGCATTGCCGATCGCCTCGCCGTAGTGGCGCGAGCCGACACCACCGGTCAGGTAGCTCTTGGCGGACGCGAGGTCGTCCCACTGCCGCAGCATCGACGCGAGCAGCGCCTCGTCGCCCGTCTCGGCGTAGATGTCCGTGACCCCGGCAGCGAGGTAGAGGGCGCGCACAGCGTGGCCGACGATCCCTCGCGCAT
>JBAUAY010000598.1:0-13731 GCA_049676235.1 Streptosporangiaceae bacterium | reverse complement strand
CCCGGACGGGCTGGCCGACACGCCCAGGGCCGACTGATCTATATGCGTGGTGTTACCGCCCGAGACCGCGAAGATGATCCCGAGAGTCAGGCCCAACGCCATCGGGATGGCGAGGGGGACCGCAATACGCGCCGCGCGACTGTTACGACCGCGACGGCGCCATGCGGACCTATGCCCGCTGAGCATTCAATCCACCTCCATAGATGTCCGCTGTGACGCTCCCGGTGGATCACGCTAGACCCGGGCTGTTGGCGAGATTAGGGAATTCTCCAGATTCGCATTTTGTCCGGTTTTTTGGCCGAAACGGCGCCGAAACCTTTGTATTTCATTGCTAAGTCCTTACGCCGCAGGTGAAAGGGAGGCTACGCAGACTGAGGTTGCCGAGTGATTGACGACAGCGCGTTGCAGCCCCAGTGCCAAGCCGATTGCGTAGACGGACGGTAGTTATTACGGCTCTCACAGTGACTGGCAGATATTGCGGAGAGGTTACGAAGACGCGGCCTCCGCAGCCTGCCTGGCAGGTCACGGTGGCAGCCGCCGGCCAGCGGGGAGCAAGGCCGTCTGCGGGCGGGCAGCCTGGAGCGGCCAGTGGCGCGCTGACGCGGCAGCGGCACGCTGACGCGGCAGCGGCATGCGCCCGTAAAGGCGACGGCGGTCGCATATTCCGGGACGGAATGCGGCGGCCCGCAGGTACCGGTAATTCGCCCGTGGCTAGTCCCACGACAGGGCCTTTATAATGACTGGCCCGACCGCCGTACGGTACCGTACGCTGCCGCAGTTTGATCATTATCGAAAGTTTTATGAATTTCTCGGCTGATAACCGCCGCGATGGCGGGATCTGGCCAGCGTTAACGGCCATTGATGGGCCGCGAGGTGGCTCATTGCGGCCCGTTCAGCGGTTGCTTCGGCAGGACTGCCGGGCCAGGACGGGCCGGTCCCCGCCAGGACGGCGGGGCGCCTGGGTCCACGCCGCCCGACTTCCTGCCCTCGGCGCCTGGGTAAGGTTGAGGTTTGTGCTGGCCAATCCCCCGGTTAACATGCGATCATCCGATTACCAGCAGCAACGCGCGGGGGCCGCGGTCAGCGCGCTTCGCCGGCGGGCGGGGATCGGCTGGGGTCGGCAACCTTTCCCCGCGCGTGAGCGCCTGTGGAGGAGGAGTCGTTACCTGATGTTGCTTGCTTCGAGAGTTCCGGCCTTTACTTTTGACCAATTGTGAAATCACGTTGAAGGGACGGTGCCGTGTCGGGATCCGGTTGGTTCCGCAGAAAGTCGACATTGCTGACGACGGGCGAGACTTCTACAGCTAAACGGATCTGGCAGCGAACTGGGGCCTCCGGTGCCCCCAGGCCGAGCAGGAAGCGCGGGGCGGCCCTCACCGCCAGCAGCGCCGTGCTCGTCCTCGGCGCCGGCGTCACGATCGTGGCGTTTGCGTCGCCGGGAAGCCACGCCTCCCTGGTCTCCTCGGCCGCCGCGGTGAACGCGTCTAAGCCGCTGCAACCCGCGCCCAACTTGCAGGTGGTCTCGGTGACCCCGGCCGCGGGTGCGCGGGACGTCGACGGCATCAGCCCCATCCGGGTGCAGTTCTCCGCGCCGCTGGCCCCGAGTTCACCGATGCCGACCCTGTCGCCTTCGATTGCGGGTAATTGGACGCGCCAGGGCGACGCCGTGGTCTTCACCCCGACGGTGGGCTATTCCGAGAACACCCGCGTCACGGTGAAGATCCCCGGCGGCCTGGCCGGCGTGATGTCAGTCGCGGGAGCGAACGCGGGCGACGGCGGAACCCTCGGCTCGGACCTGAGCCCCAGCTTCACCACGGCCTCGTTCAGCATCATGCGCCTGCAGCAGCTACTCGCCCAGCTCGGCTACCTGCCGCTGACCTGGACGTCCGACTCCCCCAGCACTATCAGCTCGACCGATGCTCAGGCCGAACTCGAGGCCGCGTACAACGCGCCCGCCGGGACCTTCAAGTGGCAGGCAGGTTACCCGTCGAGCCTGACGGACCAGTGGAAGGCAGGCTCAGACAACATCCTGGACAACGGCGCGGTTCGGGCGTTCGAGTCGGTCACCGGCCTGACCATGGACGGGATCGCCGGCCGCACCGTGTGGACCGACCTGTTCAAGGCCGTGGCCGAGGGCAAGGACAACCCCAACGGCTACACCTACGCGCTCGCCAGCCAGTACTCCCCGGAGAACCTGAGGGTCTGGCACAACGGCCGCATAGTGCTCGAGAGCCCGGCCAACACCGGCATCCCGGCCTCTCCCACCGTAGACGGCACTTTCCCCGTCTACCTGAAGTACTACTTCAGCTACATGAAGGGGACGAATCCGGACGGCACGAAGTACGACGACCCGGTGTACTACGCGTCCTACTTCAACGGCGGCGACGCGGTGCACCAGTTCAGCCGGGCCAGCTACGGCTTCTACCAGAGCCTGGGCTGCGTCGAGTTGCCCTGGGATTCGGCCGAGAAGGCTTATCCCTATCTCACCTACGGCAGTCTCGTCACCGTCACCGGTCCGGTGGCCTAGGACAGCACGTGCGGGGTCTGTTCACGGGTTCGCCCCGTGAACAGACCCCGTGAACAGCACTGCGGGGCGGTCCCGAGGGACCGCCCCGCAGCTGCTCGTGTCGTGACGTGTTACAGCGGGTGCACTTCTTCCGCCTGCGGGCCCTTCGGGCCGCGCCCAGCGGTGTACTCAACCCGCTGGTTCTCCTGGAGGGTGCGGAAGCCGTCGATCTTGATGGTGGAGTGGTGGACGAAGACGTCGGCCGAGCCGTCGTCCGGGGCGATGAAGCCATAGCCCTTGTCCGAGTTGAACCACTTCACGGTGCCCTGAGGCATGTACTTCTCCTACTGAGACGATTTCGGGAACCACGGTCGTGTGCCCCGGGTTGCTGCGACCACTGCCCAGGTGGACTGCCCTAACGGGCCGGGCGTTCGGGAATGCAGACGCCCGCGGTCAGAATTTCGCAGGCGCTGTGACACGTACACGAACTTCGTGCAACCAGGACTATTTAACCACTCACGGCTACCAGCGTGTTCCCAACCGGCGGAAGTGTTTCAACGGGCCGCGGCGACGGTCTGCTCCGCACCGTGGCGCAGCCTGGCCATGCAGGCCGCGAAGCGGGAGCCTGGCGTCACGGCGGCGATGTGCTCGGCTTCGGTGACCGTGTCCACGTCGGCGAGTTCCGGCAGCATCCGGACCCGGAGCCCGGCCTGTTTCAGCCGCGCCAGCTGCCGGGATCCGGTGTCCGGCTGTGACATCGGGACGCCGAGGATGAGAGCGGGATCGGCCTCCCGCAAGCCGAGCAGCCAGAAGCCGCCGTCCTCGGCCATGCCGAACGTGGCGTCCGCGGTCCTGGACACCAGCGGCTCGACGGCCGCAGCCAGCAGGCCCGGCGTCACCTGCGGGGTGTCCATCCCGATCAGCACCACGGGCAGGGGCAGCGTCACCCGGGCGTCCGCGAGCGCCCAGGCGATGCGCTCGTCCAGACCCGCGCCGCGCTGCCCGATCACGTCGAATCCAGGCGGCAGCCAGCATCCGGGCGTCCCGTCCAGGGCGAGGACCCGGCGGGCGACGGTCGTGTTCGCCACCGCCGCCAGCGTGTCGGCCAGGGCCGCCTCCGCCAGGGCGGCCGCCTCATACGGCGTAAACGGGGGCGTGAGCCGGGTCTTCACCCGGCCGGGAACCGGCTCCTTGGCGATCACCACGACCTGGGCCGCCAGCAGGCGGCCCGCCCGGCTCCAGGCCGGCGGGTCAACTATCGCCGCGCCAGGCCTTCCCGGAGCGCCGTCCCGGCGGTGCCTGCCCGTGTAGATGTCGGCGATCACGACGAGGCCTGCCTGGACAAGACCGGCACTGACGAAGCCGGCGCCGTGATGGAAGCGAGCACCCGCCGCATGTCCCGTACGGTCCGCACCGTGCCGCCGAGCGTGCCGGTGACCTTCGACTTGCCGGTCCGCGGGTAGTACGGCACATCGGTTTCCGAGATCCGCCAGCCCGCCTCCGCGGCGCGCACCACCATCTCCAGCGGGTAGCCGAACCGCCGGTCCGACATCGGCAGGGCCAGCAGGGCCTCCCGGCGGGCGGCGCGCATCGGGCCCAGATCCCGCACCGGGACACCGATGCGGCGGCGTAGTTCGGCGGCCAGCACCCGGTTGCCGATCCTGGCGTGCAGCGGCCAGGCGCCCTTGCCCTGGACCGACCGCCGTCCCAGCATGAGGTCGGCATCGCCGGCCGCGACCGGGTCCGCCACCACAGGCAGGTCACCGGGGTCGAAAGAGGCGTCGGCGTCCATGACGCAGACGATGTCACTGCGCGCCGCGAGCAGCCCGGCGTGACAGGCGGCGCCGAAACCGCGCTGCGGGACAGGCACGACGCGCGCCCCGTAGGCTGCGGCGATGGCGCCCGAGCCGTCGGTGGAGCCGTTGTCCGCGACGATGGGCCGGTAGCCGGACGGCATCCGGGACAGCACCCAGGGGAGTGCGCCTGCCTCGTTGAGGCACGGCAGGACGACATCGATTTCCATGGCGACTGACAGTACGTGCGTGACAGGCGATTTAAGTCCGAAAAGTCGCTGATCGGCCCTTACGAACCTGTGACGGTCTGGCCTGAGGGCCCGGCTGCGGTCCCGCCAGGGCTAGGCACATGGTTGGCTGCGGTCATGCGCGTTCTAGTAACGGGTGCGGCTGGCTTCATCGGATCGCACATTGCCGAGACCATGCGGGCGGCGGGCCATGAGGTACGCGGCCTGGATTCCCTCACACCCGCCGTGCACAACGGCAGGCCGGACCATGTCCCGGGCGATTTGGTCGTCGGCGACGTGCGCGACCCGGCCGCGGTGGACGAGGCGCTAGCCGGGATGGATGCGGTATGCCACCAGGCCGCCCTAGTCGGGCTCGGCGTGGACCTTTCCGACCTGCCCGCGTACGCGGACGTCAACGTCACCGGCACCGCGGTGCTGCTGGAGGCCATGGGCCGCCACGAGATACCGCGGCTGGTCTTCGCGTCCTCGATGGTGGTCTACGGCGAGGGGGCGTACGACTGCGCGGCGCACGGCCGGGTCCGGCCGTCGCCCCGGGATCCGGGTGACCTGGCCGCGGGCCGCTTCGAGCCGCGCTGCCCGCGCTGCGCGCAGCCGCTCACCACGACGACGGTCGCCGAGGACGCGCCGCTCGATCCGCGCAACGCCTACGCCGCGAGCAAGGTGGCGCAGGAGCACCTGGCGTCGAGCTGGGCGCGGCTGACCAGCGGGACCGCGATCGGGCTGCGCTACCACAACGTGTACGGCCCGCGGATGCCGCGCGACACCCCGTACTCCGGAGTGGCCGCGATCTTCCGCTCCTGCCTGGAGAACGGCCTGCCGCCGCGGGTGTTCGAAGACGGCGGCCAGCGCCGCGACTTCGTACATGTCCGCGACGTGGCCCGCGCCAACCTGCTGGCCCTGGAGGCGGTCGACCGGGCGGCCGACAGCGCGCCGGGCGCAGAGGCTGGGGCGGGCGGACTGCGATGCTACAACGTCGCCAGCGGGGAGCCGCACACGGTGGGCGAGATGGCCAGCGCGCTGGCCGCCGCGTTCGGCGGCATCGAGCCCGTGTTGACCGGCGAGTACCGCCTCGGCGACGTACGGCACATCGTGGCCTCTCCCGCCACCGCCGCCCGCGACCTCGGTTTCCGCGCGCAGACGAGCTTCGCCGACGGCATCGCCGAATTCGCCCAGGCCCCCCTCCGCGAGCCCGCCCTAGCAGGCTCTGTCCGCTCGTAGGGGCCATTTTTCGTTATTGTGGGCCGTTACTGCCCCAATAGGGGATGTAACGGCCCACAATAAATTCGCACGCATGAGCAAGCGCCCGAATTGTCCGCTTCTTGGTTGGGTGTGGGGGTACCGCCACCGCTGGACCCCGGTCTGGCGGAGCCGGACCCAGGTAGGCGACGCGGTCAGCGGGCGGTGATGGCCCGGGGCTGGTCGGGACGGGGTTGGTCGGCGCCTGCGGGGGGCGGTCCGCCGGCGGGCCGTCGGGGCACGGTGCGGTTCATGGCGGGCACGCCCGGACGGGCCAGCGGCAGCCTGATGAGGAACTGGCAGCCGGGACCGGCGTTGCGCACGGCGATCTGGCCGGAATGCGCCTCGACGATGCCGCGCGCGATCGAGAGGCCGAGCCCGGCGCCCTCCTGCGGCCCAGGCGTGCGGGCCGACTCGCCGCGGAACGCCACGTCGAACACCCGGGGCAGGTCGCCAGGCGGTATCCCGCCGCAGGCGTCCGACACGCTCACGCAGGCCATTCCGCTCTGCACCTCGGCCAGCACGTCGACAATGCCGTCGGCCGGCGTGTGCCTGATCGCGTTGGTCACCAGGTTGCGCAGCGCACGCCCCATCTCGGCGGAGTCGACGAAGACCGGCATGCCGCGGACGGCGGCCCCGGTGAGCCTGACGCCCTTATGCCGCGCGACCGGCTCGGCGCTGGCGACGACCTCGGCAACCAGGTCCTCGAGCCCGACCATGCGCTTGGACAGGCGCAGCGCGCCCGCGTGAATGCGGGACAGCTCGAATAGGTCGTCGATCATCAAGGTCAGCCGGTCCACCTCGCGGCGGATCTGCGAGTGGTACTGGGACACCTCCCGCGGATCGACCACCACCTGGTCTTCCAGCGCCTCGGCCATGGCCCGCAGGCCGGCCAGCGGGGTGCGCAGGTCGTGGCTGACCCAGGCGACGAGCTCGCGCCGACTGGCCTCCAGGGCCCGTTCCCGGGACCGGGCCTGGGCCAACCGCTCGTGCGTGGCGGTGAGCTCCGCAGAGAGCTCGGCGAGTTCGGTGGGCAGCGTCAGCGGCGGAGCCACATAGACCCCGTTTTCCCCGACGCCCTGCACCGCGGAGGACAGCGCCCGGCTGGCCTTGGTGAGCCGCCGCCCGACAAACAGCGCCACCGCGAGGCCGGCCAGCCCGGCGATGGCCATCAGGTCCATCACGTCGTCGCGCTCGCCCGGCGTGCCCACCATGCGATAGGCGATAACGCCTACCCCGGCGAGCATGGTGATCACCGTGGCGGCCACCACGATGGTGATCATCAGGCCGATCGAGCGGGCCGCGAACCGCTTCAGCGCGAAGATTCCGATGAGCGTGACCACCACCGCGATGGCCAGCACGCGTACGGAGATGTATTCCAGGTCCGAAACTTGGATGCCGGCCGGCAGGGCCAGATCGCCGCCGGCCAGTGCGGTCACGCCGCCTCCGGCTCGTATCGGTACCCGACGCCCCACACGGTCACGATGCGCCTGGGCATGGTCGGGTCGGGCTCGAGCTTCTCGCGCAGCCGCCGGACATGCACGGTGACGGTCGACGTATCGCCGAACGTCCAGCTCCACACGTCGGTGAGCAACTGCTCCCTGGTGAAAGCCTTGCGTGGGTTCCGCATCAGGAAGACGAGCAGGTCATACTCGCGCGAGGTCAGCTGGATCAGCTTGCCTTCGGCCCTGACTTCGTGCGCGGAAAGATTCACGACCAGGTCGCCGTCGGTGATGGCGCCCAGGTCGAGCTGGTCAGGTAGGCCTGCGCCACGAGACCTGCGCAGTACCGAGCGCACACGCAGGGCCAGCTCACGCGGGCTGAACGGCTTGGTGACGTAGTCGTCCGCACCGGTTTCGAAGCCGATGAGGCGATCGGTCTCATCGCCCAGGGCGGTCAGCATGACCACAGGTATCGGCCAGCGTGCCCGCAGCCTGCGGCACACCTCGAGGCCGTCCATGCCGGGCAGCATGAGGTCGAGGACCACGAGATCGGGCGGCTCTTCGGCCACCCGGCGCAGCGCCTCGTATCCGTCGTGCACGCACTCGACCGTATGGCCGTCGCGCACGAGGTAACGCCCGACGACATCCGCCACCGTGGGATCGTCGTCGACGACGACGATCCGGCCCGGCGGATCGGGATTGCTCACCAAGGTTTCCCGTTCCTTGTAAAAAGGCAGTGATTACGCCTCCAAGTTAAGACGTAAACAGTCAGTGAAACCAGCAAACGGGGCAAAAGCGTCACGACTCCGTAAGCACAGTGACGATTCTGTGAGCTCCGGCCTGATCGGCGCCGAACCGGCCCCACCAGATTCCACCTGGGTTAACACTGAGGATGCTTGGCGCCGCCGGGATCGGCGGGGCGATCGAGCGATCGCGGATGAAGCGCCTGACTGGCCTCGCGATCATCCCAGGGTTTTACCGGAAGGAGTCCGCGTGATCGGGGAACTTTACGAACACGCGCTGGCCGGCCGGGCGCGGCCGGAGATCGAGCACGCCGACGGCAGCCGCAAGCCGCTCCCGGTGGACGGCTGGCTGAACGAGAGCCCCGGCGACAAATCGATCCTCGACCGCTGCGAGGGCCCGACGCTCGATATCGGCTCGGGACCGGGCCGGCTGACCGTCGCCCTGGCCGAACGCGGCATCCCCTCCCTCGGCATCGACATCACGCCGTACGCCGTCGACATGGCCCGGTCCTCGGGCGCACTGGTCATGCTGCGCGACGTCTTCGACCGCGTGCCGGGCACCGGCCGCTGGACCGCGGTGCTGCTGGCGGACGGGAACATCGGAATCGGCGGCGACCCGGCGGCCCTGCTCCGCCGGGTGGCCGAACTGCTCGCGCCGCAGGGCCGGGCGCTGGTCGAACTCGAGCCGCCCGGCTCTCCGCTCCGCCGCGAGCAGGTCCGGCTGTGCCACGCCGGGTCGGCCAGCGCGTGGTTCCCGTGGGCCTACGTCGGCACCGACCACATCACCGACGTGGCGTACGACGCCGGGCTCGGCCAAGTTGACATCTGGACGGTCGACGGACGGTGGTTCGCCTCCATCGGCATTGGCGGCCAGGTTTGCTCCGAACGAACCCTCGTCACGCTGTTACCGAATGCTTACCGCCCGGCCCGCGGATGCCCCTTCCGCCCGACAGATGGAGCCCTTCCCAGCATGAACGGAAAACTCCGGGTGGCCGCGATCGTCCTGGCCCTGTCGGTGACGGCGGCCATGATCCTGCTGCTCCTGTGGCCCCAGCTCGACCCGGCGCGGCTACGCTGGCTGCCGCTGCTGATCGGCGCGTGGCTCGCGTTCATCGCCGCCGCCTGGCTGCTGCGGAAGGCGCCGCGGCGGACCTCGGTCGCGCTCATCCTGCTCGGCGGCATCGCCCTCCAGATGGTGGCGGTGTCCGCGCCGCCGCGGGGCAGCAACGATCTCTACCGCTACATCTGGGATGGCAAGGTTCAGGCCGCCGGCGTCGATCCGTACCAGTACGTCCCCACGGCCACGCAACTCACCGGACTGCGAGATGAGTTCCTTTTCAACCCCAGCGCCGAGTACTGCGTCTCGCCGTCCTACGTCGACCGCCATCCGGCCGCGGATCTCACCCCGGGCTGCACGAAGATCAACCGGCCGACGGTGCCCACCATCTACCCGCCGGTCGCCGAGGCGTACTTCCTCGCGGTGCACTACCTGCCTTCCGCCAGCGACTCAAGCATGCCCATCCAGGCCACTACGGCGCTGGTCGCCGTGCTCATCACGGTGCTGTTGCTGTTCGGCCTGGGCCGGCTGGGCCGGGATATACGCATGGCCGCGCTGTGGTCCTGGTGCCCGACGGTGGTCCTGGAGGCCGGCAACAGCGCCCACGTGGACGTGATCGCGGTGGGCATCACCGCGGCCGCGGTACTCACCCTGGCCACGGCTCGCACCACCCGCCGGACCATCATCGGCGGAATCCTGCTCGGCCTGGCTATCGCGACCAAGCTGACACCCGTGCTGACCGTGCCCGCGCTGCTCCGGCGCCGCTGGGTGACAGTAGTGATCGCGGCGGGCAGCGCGTTCACCGCCGTTTACGTCCCGCACGTGATCCGGGTGGGCAGCAAGGTGATCGGATTCCTGCCCGGCTACCTGCAGCAGGAGGGCTACACCAAGGGGACCAGGTTCGGGATCATCGGCCTGTTCGTCACCGGGCCGCTGGCCATCGTGGCGGCGGCGCTCATCTTGGCCGCGGTCGCCTTCGCCGTGCTGCAGTTCTCCGACCCCGACCGGCCCTGGCAGGGCGCCCTCTACATGACCGCGGCCGCGCTCGCCGTCACCACGCCGCACTACCAGTGGTACTCGCTGCTGCTGGTCATGCTGGTCGCCCTCGACGGCCGCCCCGAGTGGCTGGCCTTCGCCGCGGGCGGATACTTGGCGGCCTATCCGGAAATCGGCCGGTACACCCCTCCCGGCCGGCTCAAGGACGCCATCGCCTACGGCGTGCCCCTCGTGGTGGTGGCCGTCGGCTGGCTGATCCGCCACGAGCTCGCCAGGCGCGCGGGTCTCGGCGAGCCGCTGCCCGCCAGAGCAGAACCCGTGGTCACCTCGGGGCTCACGGTCCTTGACGTCAGCGAGGACGCCGTGAGCGATCTCCCGCAGCGTCCGGTCCCGTCCCGCGAAGAGTCGCGGGAGGTACCGGTGTGACCCTGCGCCGCCAGGATTCCGCGTTTTCTTACCGGTTGGTTACCCGCCGGGCAAACATCAAACGGCACCGGCCATCAGGACCGTGAATAGAGATATGAGTTACGACCCGTCGCACCGCAGGCCGCCTCGTCAGGAGCGCTGGCCGCAGGCGACCCCGCCCGGCGGCTGGCCGTCCTACCGGGACGGCGATGCTTACCGGGACGCGGAGCAAGCAGACAGCCAGTACGCAGCGGGTCGTCAGGGCGCTTACCCGGCGACCACCGGTTACCGGCACCAGGGCGCTTCTGGCGGACCGGGAGACCGTGGCTACTGGTCGGCCGTGGCCACGGACACCTATCCCCCCGCCAGCAACGGCTATGGCCCCGCGGCCAGCTACGACGGGCCCGGCGGGTACGGCGACGGGCGGGACGGCTACGACTGGACCGGGAACGGCTACGGCGGCAACGGCTACGGCGGAAATGGCTACGGCGGAAATGGCTACGGCGGGGCCGGGAACGCCAACGGCAATGACTACGGCAGCGCCGGCAACGGGAACGGCTACGGCACGGGCGGCTACGCCGACGCAGGAGACACCTTCGACGGCACCGCAGACCGCTACAGCCGTACCGAGGTCGGCTACGGCCAGGCCATCGACGAGTACATGAGTGACGCCAGCGACTACGACTGGAGCGAGAACGGCTACGGCAGCGCGGCGGACGGCTACGGCAGCGCGGCGGACGGCTACGGCAGCGCCGTGGACGGCTATGCCGGGGCTCCGGACGGTTACGCCGGGGGCCAGGCTGACTTCGCGAGCCCGGTCGCCTACCTGGGCCCGGGTAGTTACATCGAGCCCGGGCTGGCCGACCCCCGGCTGGCCGACCCCGGGCTGGCCGATCCCATGCTGGCGGCTCCCGACGTCGGCGTCGACCCGTATCGCTGGCAGGCTGACCAGGACCTCAGGCGGGAAGCGCGGCGGCGCGGGCTGGCCGTCGGCGCGGTGACGGGGTTCCTCGCCGTGGCCGTCGCGATCGGCGTCTCTACCCTGGTCGCGGGGTTCGTCCGGCCCCAGGCCTCGCCGATGTCCGCCATGGGCAGCGTATTCATCGACCGGATACCGGCGGCCCTGAAGAACGTCATGGTGCAGCATTTCGGCACGACCGGCCGGACCGTGCTGCTGCTCGGCATGTACGCCGCCATCGCCGTCCTCGCGGTCGGAATCGGCGTGCTGGCCCGCCGCGCCGCCGCGCCCGCCGTGGCCGGCCTCGCGGCGTTCAGCCTGCTGGCCGCCTTCGTGACGGTCACCAGGCCAGGCGGCCACATGAGTTACGTCGCCCCGGCGGTCATCGGCGGCATCGCCGGCGTTGCGGCGCTGCTGTGGCTGGTGCACGCGTCAACACCGACCACACCGGCGCAGTACGCGCGCGGCGGCGCGCGCAGGAGGCCACGATGACGACGACCGTCGACCGGCGTAAGTTCCTCACCGCGGCCGGCGTCACCGCCGTGGGCGCGGCCGCGGCGGGGGTGGGCGGCGAACTCCTGCTCGGCAAGCACTTCCGTACGACCCCCCCGGTCCCCTCGGTCCCCTCGGTCCCCTCGGTCCCCAAGGCCAAGGTCCCCGAGCTCCAGATACAACCGATGACGCCGCTGCCGGCCGATGAGACGTTGAACATCGCGGGCCTGTCTCCGTTCTATACGCCGGACGCGGATTTCTACCGGGTCGACACGGCCCTGGTCCTGCCGCAGGTCGCGGCGGACACCTGGCAGCTGCGCATCCACGGAATGGTCGACAACCCGGTGACCGTCACGTTCGACCAGCTCATCCGGCGGCCCATGGTCGAGCACGATGTCACTCTGACCTGCGTCTCGGAAGCCGTGGGCGGCGGCTACATCGGCAACGCCCGCTGGCAGGGCGTGCTCCTGGCCGACCTGCTTCGCGAGGCAGGAATACAGTCCGGCGCCGACCAGGTCGTCATGCGCGACGTCAAGGGGATGACCATCGGCGTGGCCACCGAGCCGGTCATGGACGGCCGGACGTCGCTGCTCGCGGTGGGCATGAACGGCCAGCTGCTGCCCCAGGAGCACGGGTACCCGGTGCGGGTGGTGGTGCCCGGACTGTACGGGTACGTGTCCGCGACCAAATGGGTGGTGGACATGGAACTCACCACGTTCGGCGCGTTCGACGCCTACTGGGTGAAGCAAGGCTGGTCCCAGCAGGCGCCGATCAAGACGGAATCCCGCATCGACGTGCCGAAGCGCCGCGGCACCGTGGCCGCCGGCCAGGTGACGATCGCCGGCGTCGCCTGGGCCCAGCATCGCGGCATCGAGGGCGTCGAGGTGTCCGTCGACGGCGTCTGGTACGAAGCGAAACTCCCGGCCCAGGACACCATCGACACCTGGCGCCAGTGGTACTACGTCTGGGACGCCACCCCCGGGCCGCACGTGCTGCAGGTACGGGCCACCGACCAGAGCGGCTACACCCAGACGGCGGTGAATCACAAGACCGAGCCGAACGGTGCGACCGGGTATCACACCATCGCGGTCACCGTCACCTAAGCCAGCCGATGGCGCGCACCCGCTTTGCGCACCATCGGCTATTCATCGGGCCCGCTGGCCGCCGCCCACCCCCCGCTCGGGTGGCGGTCGGCGGGCACGCAGGGCTCAGCGGCTCGAAGGGCTCAGCGGGCTCGCAAGGCAGAGAGCAGATCGTCGAGCGCGTCCAGGTTGTGCGCGCTCACTACCGCGTCGCAGTACGGCCACGCGGCGGCCATCCCGCCGACCTCCGGCCGGTAACGCGGGGACTGGGTGCGCGGATTGGCCCACACGATCCGGTGCGCCACCCGGGACAGCCGCGCCATCTGGGCTCCGAGCAGCTCGGGCTCGCCGGTTTCCCAGCCGTCGGAGATGATGAGGATCACCGCTCCCCGGGCCATGCCCCGGCTGCCGTAATGGTCGTTGAACTCCTTGACCGCGGCGCCGATCCTGGTCCCGCCCGACCAGTCGGGAGCCGCCTCGCCCGCCTTGGCCAGCATCGTGTCCGGGGTGGCCGCGGCGAGCGCCGGCGTCAGCCTGGTCAGCCTGGTCGCGAAGCTGAACACCTCGGGCCGGTTCGACCCGCCGCGCAGCTGGCCGCCGTTGATGGCGTAGAGGAGGAGCAGCAGCGCGCGGGCGTACGGCTCCATGGAGCCCGAGATATCGCACAGCACCACCAGGCGGCGCGGCCGCAGGCTGAAACCGGATCAGATGCTCGACCGCCCGGTCGTAGGCGGCCACCGCCTCGCCCTATCCGGTCAGGCTCAGACCCTGGC
>JBAUAY010000597.1:0-3519 GCA_049676235.1 Streptosporangiaceae bacterium | reverse complement strand
AGCCAGTTCGGCGTCGCCCAGCCCGGCCGAGCGGCCGACCGCCTCGTGGGCATACCACTCGAAGTCAGACCGCCAGTGCGCCGCGACGACCAGGATCGCGATCTCCCGGCAGCGGTCGTCGAGGCCGGTGTCGTAGCGCACCGAGGAGCCAACCGCCTGCAGCGCCGATCCCAGCCGCGGCTGCAGCAGGAAGGCATTGAACGGGCCCTCGAGGCGTCCCGCCTCGTCGGTCAGCTGGAATAGCTGCGGGCCCTGGGCGCGGCGCCCTCCGGCGATCGCGTCGTAGAGCGAACGCTGCTCGTCATCGAGCGACGAGGGCTCGAGCTTGGGGATGCGCGCGCCGGACGTCACAGGGAGGCGGCGCTGGTATCGGACAGCAACGCGGAGATCTCCGCGCACGTCTTCAGCACGGCGGGCCTGAGCTCGCGGATGATCCGCTGGGTGGACCAGTCCTGGGCCTGGACGGCTAGGTTGACGCCCGCGAGAACGCGGCCGTCCGGAGCGGTGATCGGGGCGGCGACCGAGCGGAGGCCGTAGGCCAGCTCCTCGTCCTGCATGGACCAGCCCTGTTCGCGTATCGTGCGAAGCTCCTCGCTCAACTCGGCGAGCGAGACTTTCGCGTTAGGCCCGGAGTTGGCGGAGAAGGAGGCGTCCGTGATGCGTGCGGCGAGGTCGCCGTCGCCAAGATAGGCGAGCAGCAGCTTGCCGATCGAGGTATGCACGGCGGGCAGCGTGGAGCCCACCTGGATGTTCGCGGTCACCAGGTCGGCGTTGCGCAGGCGGACGAGGTAGAGGACGCGGTCGCCGGTGAGCACAGCCAGGTTCACCGTCTCCCCCGTGCGCTCACCCAGTTCCTGCAGCTTGGGTGTGGCGATGGCGACGAAATCGAGGCTCCGCAGCGCGGCCGTGCCGAGCGTCAGCGTACGCGCGCCCGGCCGGTAGTCGCCGTTGGGCAGGTGGTCGAGGTAGCCCTCGGACGCCAGCGTCATCACGACCCGGTAGACGGTCGGCATCGGCAGACCCGCCGCGGTGGCGAGGTCGCTGACACGCCAGGACGGACGCTGCTCGTTGAACAACGAGAGGATTCGCAGGCCCTTGGCGAGGGCCTCCACGCGGTACTCCGGGCGGTACTCAGGGCGGTCGGAGGATTCCGCGCGTTCGGGGGACTCCGAGCCCGCGGAGGCGGGGCGGAGCGCCGCGGATGAGGAGCTGGCGGTGCGGCGGGGCATGGATGGCCTTCCTCCTCGGTGACGACGAGAATCGCCATCAGCCTACGGCGGCATGAGCCGACCCTGGACAGCCGCGTCGCGGGTCGGCTACGGTATTTAGAAAGCGACTTTCATAATACGAGAATAATGGCGTGAAAGGTAGACCCCATGCAGGACTGGCTCAGCCTCGACCGACGGCCGACCTTGGTCTTCGGAGCCGGCGGGCTCGGCGGAGCCAGCGCGCTGAGCCTGGCCGCTCAGGGTGCGCGCGTCGCACTCGCCGACGTGAACGAGGAGAACCTCGACGTGGTCGTGCGAGCCGCGAAAGAGGCCGGCGACGAGATAAAGCCGCTGATCGCCGACCTGCGGACGGCGGAGGCCTGTCGCGCCGCCGTCCGTGAGGCCGTCGCGATGGTGGGCACGCCGCAGATCTTCCTGCACGCGGTCGGCCGTAACGTGCGCAAGCCGATCCTCGACCTGGACGACGCCGACTGGCAGGAGACCCTCAGCCTGAACCTGTCGTCGGCGTACTGGCTCGGCCAGGCCGTCGGGCGGCTGATGGTCGCCGAACGGTACGGCCGGATGGTCTTCGTGTCGTCGGTCTCCGGACTGCTCGCCCACCCGAACCACGCGCCGTACGCGGCCACCAAGGGCGGGATGAACCAGATGCTCCGGGTCATGGCGCGCGAGTGGGCCCGGCACGATGTCACCGTCAACGCCGTCGCGCCCGGCTACATCGAGACCGACCTGACCAAGGACTACCTCGACCGGGACAACCACCGGGAGAGCCTGGAATCGCTCGTCCCGGCGGAGCGGCTCGGCCGGCCCGAGGAGGTGGCCGACGCGGTCACGTTCCTGGCGTCGGACCGGGCCCGCTTCATCACCGGTCAGGTCCTGTACGTGGACGGCGGCCGCGTGCTGGTCTGACCGCCCCATCCAACTACCAATCCCGGAAGGACATCCCGTGCCTCTCGCACCCGTTCCCGTACCGCGCCGCTTCGAGGGCCGGTCGGTTGTCGTCACTGGCGCCGGCACCGGCTTCGGCGCCGAGATCGCCGTACGCGCCGCTCAGGAGGGGGCCCGCGCCGTGGGCGTCCACTACCGCAGCTCCGTGGAAGGGGCCAAGCGGACGGCCGACCGGGTAGCGGCGGAGGGCAGCACTCCGGTGTTGCTCCAGGCCGACATCGTCGACTGGGAACAGATCAAGGCCATGGCCGATGCCGCCTTCGAACGGCTGGAGGGCGTCGACGTCCTGGTGAACAACGTCGGCGACGTCGCCCGCGAGCAGATGTCATGGCGTGACATCACCGAGGAGTCGATCGACCACGTCCTCGGCGTCGACATCAAGGGCACGATGCTCTGCGTCCACGAGTTCGGCGCGCGGATGCTGGACCAAGGTCACGGCAGCATCGTGAACATCGGATCGACCGTCATCGTCCGGGGCAGCGCGAGGGCACCGCAGTACGCCGCGGCCAAGTACGGCATCCTGGGCCTGACGAAGTCGTACGCGCACGCGTTCGCGCCGACGGTCAGGGTCAACGTCTTCGCCCCTGGGTTCATCGAGACCGAGGCGACCCTGGGACGCCGGGACTGGCAGTCCGGCCGGGGAGACCAGCTGCGATCGCTCACGCCGATGAGGCGCATCCCGGCGCCCGCCGAGCTCGCGGGCACGGCCCTGTTCCTCGGGACCGACGACGCCTCCCACATGACCGGCGGCTACATGGTCGCCGACGGCGGCTACAACATGGTCGGAGCTTGAGCCCGGCTGGGCCGCATCCGCGCGATCTGGGCCTGGCCGAGGCCCGGGCGCTGGTGCAGCGCGCCGTGGACAAGGCCGAGCAGCTCGGATTGCGCGGGGCGGTCGCCGTGGTGGGGGCAACCGGGACGCTGCTCACGGCGTCACGGATGGACGCCGGGGGGCCGGGCGGGATGACCCGGGCCCGATCGAAGGCCTGGATCTCCGCGACCCAGCAGATCCCGAGCTCAGAGCACCTGCACCGGATGACGACGATCGCCCCGCCGGTCGCCGCCGGGTTCGCCCAGGCGTCCCCGGAGGCGCTGTTTCCCGGCGCGGGCGGGATGCCGGTCAGCGCCGACGGCGTGGTCGTGGCCGGCATCGCGGCCTCGGGCGCGACCGTGAGCCCGTGCTTCCCGGCCGACGCCGACCCCCGCGTCCTGAGCGCAGACGGCCAGCCGGCCAACCCCGAGGACCTCCTGATCGCCTACGCCCTCGGAATCCCGTACGCCGGGCAGCACGGGGACGACCAGAAGCGATGGGAACAGCGCTTCGGCGACCTGGTCGTCGATCCGG
>JBAUAY010000596.1:0-3438 GCA_049676235.1 Streptosporangiaceae bacterium | reverse complement strand
CTTCGACGCGGCGCTGGCCGGCGCGGACCTGGTGATCACCGGCGAGGGCTCGCTCGATAGGCAGAGCCTGGCGGGTAAGGCACCGGTCGGAGTGGCACGAGCGGCCGCCCGGCGGGGCATCCCAGTCGTCGCGGTGGCCGGGCGCTGCACGCTGACCGCGGCCGAGCTGGCCGCGGCCGGGATCGCCGCGGTCTACCCGCTGAGCGGTCTAGAAGCTGATCCGGAGCGGTGCCGCGCCGAGGCAGGCCCACTGCTGCGCCGCGTGGGCCAGATGATCGCCCGCGACCGGCTAGCCGAGGCGGTGATCGGGGGATGAATCAGGGCAATGAGCACCTGGCAAGGCAAGGAAACGAGCAGGCCATGAAGACCGATGACGAGCAGGCGTGGCCGGACCTGGCCGGCCGGGCGCTCGGCGGCAGTGTGATCTACGCCAACGACGAGCTGTTTGCCGAGCGAGAGAACCTGATCAAGCCCGAGGACCCGGTGTTCCGGCCGCACACGTTCGGCCACAAGGGCCAGATTATGGACGGCTGGGAGACCCGGCGGCGGCGCGAGCCGGGCAGTGACAGCGCGATCGTGCGCCTGGGCTGCGGCGGCGTGGTGCGCCGGGTCGTGGTGGACACGTCCTACTTCACCGGCAACTATCCGCCGGAGGTGTCGGTCGAGGCGTGCGGGGCGGAGGGCTACCCCTCCCCCGCCGAACTGGCCGCGGCGCCGTGGACGATGCTGGTCCCGCGCAGCGCGGTAGCCGGCGACGCCCGCAACGAGTTCAAGGTAGCCGCCGGGCCGCGTGTCACGCACGTGCGGCTGACCATCTTCCCCGACGGCGGGGTAGCGCGGCTGCGGGTCAACGGCGAGCCGGTGCCCGACCCCCGGCTGCTGCCCGCCACCATCGACCTGGCCGCGACGGAGAACGGCGCCACCGTCACCGGCTGCAGCAACATGTTCTACTCCTCCCCCGCCAACCTGCTGCTGCCGGGCCAGGCCCGGGTGATGGGCGACGGCTGGGAGACCTCCCGGCGGCGCGACCAGGCGAACGACTGGGTGGCGGTCCGGCTGGCCTGCGAGGGGTCCGTCGAGGTGGTCGAGCTCGACACCTCCCACTTCGTGGGCAACGCCCCGGGCTGGGCGGCACTGTCCGGCGACAGCGGGGAACTGCTGGCCCGCACCGCGCTGCAGCCGGATACCCGGCACCGTTTCGCCGTCCCCGGCGGTCCGGTGAACGGGCAGGTCCGGCTCGACATCTACCCCGACGGCGGCCTGGCCCGGCTGCGGGTGTTCGGCAGGCCCACGCCCGCGGCACGGACGGTGCTGGCCGAACGGTTCCTCCGCCTGTTGCCCGGATCGCAGCTGGCCGACCTACTGCGGGTGGCCGGGCTGCCGCCGGCCGAGGCGGCCCGGCAGGCGGAGGCACAGGTCAGCCTGGACAGCCTGCCGTCGGCCGCCCGAGAGGTCTTCAGGCTCCTTTATCCATATAACGACAACTAATTTCCGTATCACGATAACCACCGCAGGAGCTCATCATGGCCATCACCTTCGGCGAAAACCAGTACGGCAAGGCAGAGGTCCGCCTGGTGCACATCACCCGCGACGGTGACCGGCACCAGATCAGGGACCTGAACGTGTCCACCGCACTGCGCGGCGACTTCGCCGACGCCCACCTGACCGGCGACAACGCCAAGGTCGTCGCCACCGACACCCAGAAGAACACCGTCTACGCCCTCGCCCAGCAGTACGGGGTGGGCGAGATCGAGGAGTTCGCCCTGCGCCTGGGCAGGCACTTCGTGGATTCCTTCGAGTGGGTCACCGGCGCGAAAGTCAGCGTCGAGGAGTACGGCTGGGACCGGATCACGGTGGACGGCGCGGACCACGGGCACGCGTTCTCGCGGGCCGGTGGCGGCACCAGGACGACCGTGGTCACCATCGACGGCGCGCAGGCCTGGGTGGTGTCCGGCCTAACCGACCTGGTCGTGCTGAAGTCGACCGGGTCGGAGTTCCACGGGTTCCCGCGGGACCGCTACACCACGCTGGCGGAGACCACGGACCGCATCCTGGCCACCGCGGTCACCGCCCGCTGGCGGTACGCGGGCACCGACGTGGACTGGGCCAAGAGCTACGCCGACGTGCGGCGCATCCTGATCGAATCATTCGCGGTCAAACACAGCCTGGCCCTGCAGCAGACCCTGTACTACATGGGCGAACAGATGCTCGAGGCCCACCCGGAGGTGGCCGAGATCCGGATGTCGATGCCGAACAAGCACCACTTCCTCGTCGACCTGAGCCCGTTCGGCCTGACGAACGACAACGAGGTGTACTACGCCGCGGACCGCCCGTACGGACTGATCGAGGGCACGGTGACCCGCGACGACGGGCCCGATCCCGGCCGGGCCTGGCAGGCCGTGCCCGGCTTCTGAGCGCGGCCGGCCGGGCGCCTCGCTACCTCTGAGTGCCGTGATACCCAGGCGGGCAGTGGTGCGCCTGGGCGTCAAAGATCGGGGAGACTTCGGGTTGCGGGGAAGATTTTGTGCATCATGATCCCCCGAAGTCTCCCCGGAGCCCGAAACTTCCCCGGCGTGCGTCACGCTGGTAAAGCGAATTATGACGCTGATGAGGTTAACGGGACCAGTGAATCAAGTGGGCGAGCGGCAGGTGTGCCTGGACCTCCTCGGGGTACCCAGTGCACCACCGGCTGGCGCACTCAGGCATCTCATAGCGCGCTCACGCACCTCAAGACACCCAGGCGAGCATCCGGCATGCCGCCGGCTTCCGAGCGACGACCTAATATCCGCTATACGGAAAAAAGTTTTCATTATGGTCTGGCTATTTGGATCGTGAAGAGCTATGGTCAGTAGATTGGTGAGAGAACGCCGCCGTGGCATAAGGCTGGCTGCCGCGAGACGGCGGGCAGGCAGGCGACGGCGTAGGCAGGAGCGTGTGCGGTGGAGCCCCGAGCAGCAGCGGCAGGAACGCGTCCGGCGGAGCCGCGAGCAGGAACGCGTCCGGCGGAGCCGCGAGCAGGAACGCGGGCGGGCCAGCCTGGGCTCGTGGTCAACGGCCGGCGCCGTGAGCTCGGCGAGGTCGGCGGTCACGTCACCTTGCTCGAGTGGCTGCGCGGCAGCGGGCTGACCGGCTGCAAGGAAGGCTGCGCCGAGGGCGAGTGCGGCGCCTGTGCCGTGCTGGTCGCCCGCGACGACGGGCCGGACCGGACCCGCTGGGTGGCGATTAACGCCTGCCTGGTGCCGGCCGCGGCGTACGACCAGCAGGAGGTCGTGACCGCCGAGGGCCTGGGCCGGCCTGGGCGGCTGCACCCGGTCCAGCGCGAGATGGCCGAGCGCGGCGGCTCGCAGTGCGGCTACTGCACGCCGGGCTTCATCTGCTCGATGGCCGCCGAGTACTACCGGCCCGGCCGGCGGCCCGCGGCGGCCGGGCCGAACGGTA
>JBAUAY010000595.1:0-2084 GCA_049676235.1 Streptosporangiaceae bacterium | reverse complement strand
AGAACAGCGCATCGAGCTCGACGGCGGGAATGCCGGTCACGTCGCTGAGCTGCCGTGCCAGGGCCGACTTGCCCGCGCCGCCCCGGCCGAGGATGACCACTCGTCGCACGCCATCATGATGCCCGCGCCGCGGCCGCCTGACATGTCCGGTGAGACTGCCCTGGTGCCAGCAGCCCTGACAAGGGTCCGGCTAACGTGATCCCCGGGTCCGCGACACTCCGTGCGATCTGGGGATACGGCAGGAAGAGGCGCAGATAAGAGAGCATCGGCGGTGCTTTGTGAAACCGTCGATGAAACGGGTTCCCGCCGATGCTCGTGGAGGCCACGCTGCCGGTTCCCGCGTCGCTGATGACGCTGCTGGCCGGCCTTGCCCCGTTGTTCACCGCCCCGTCGTTCCGCACGTTCTGCGGCCTGGCCTGCGGGTTCCTCGCCCAGCCCGGGAAGCGGACGGTGTGCGGGATGCTGGCGGGGGCGGGCCTTGCCCGCTGCTGGAGCCACGACCGGGCGCACCGGTTCTTCACCCGTGCCCGGTGGAGCCCGGACGAGCTGGGCCTGGCCGTGGCGAAGCTGGTAGCGGCGCTGCTAGTGCCCGCCGGGGAGCCGGTAACCGTCGCGATCGACGACACCCTGTTCCGAAGGCGCGGCAAGAAGGTGTGGGCAGCGTCGTGGTTCCATGACGGCTCCGCGCCGGGGCCTGCGAAGACGGGGTACGGCAACAACTGGGTGATCGCGGCCGTGGTCGTCAAGCTGCCGGCCATCAGCCGGCCCGTGGCCATCCCGGTGCTGGCCAAGCTGGTCATCAAGGACACCTGCTCCGCGTCCCGGCTGTGGCTGGCCCGCCGCATAGCGCAGATGCTGGCCGAAGCGCTGCCCGGCCGGGCCATCCACGTGGTCGCCGACTCCGCCTATGCCGGCGGGGAGCTGAAGAAGCTCCCGCGCCGCGTCACCTGGACGACCCGGCTGCGCAAGGACGCAGCTCTGTACGAGCTTCCGCCAGGACGCACCGGCCGGCGCGGCCGGCCTAGGGAGAAAGGCGACCGGCTCCCCTCTCTCACCAGGCTCGCCGCCACCGCTGCGTTCACCCAGGTCACCGTCACCGCTACGGCAAGACCGTGACCATCCAGGCGGCCGCTCTCACCTGCCTGTGGTACTCGGTCTTCGGCACCCGCCCGGTCACCGTCGTGCTCATCCGCGACAAGTCCAAGACCGGGTACGACCTGGCCCTGGTCACTACCGATACCGCCGCCTTCGCCGCGCACGTTATCGAACGCTATGCCGGCAGATGGTCCGTTGAGGTGGCGATAGAAGACAGCAAGCAAATCTTCGGTGCCGGGCAGGCCCGCAACCGCACCGCCCGCGCCGTCGAACGGGTCATCCCGTTCCAGCTCGCCTGCCAGGCAATCGCCGTCACCTGGTACGCCACCGCCGGCCACGACCCCGCCGACGTGCAAGGTCACCGCGCCCGCGCCCCCTGGTACACCGCCAAGGCCCAGCCATCGACCGCCGACATGGCCGCCAAGCTCCGCCGCGTCATCATCGCCGCAAGATTTCGGGCATCTCGTCCCGACCAGCCAACCCCTGAAGAAATCAACGTCATCCGCCTGGCTTGGGAAGACCTCGCGGCATAACCGCGAAAGTCGAGATAACCCCGACCGTGCAAATATTCGGCAGGCTCTATTCGGCTACATGAAAATACTGCGCAGCAATTGTGCTGCGACCTAAGTACACTGGCCGGATCATGGAAGATTATGCATTCCTGTGCATATATGCGTCCAGGCGCAACGCCCTCAATTCGGCAGAATCGGATGCCAGCCGGCTATGCAGGCCGCGCGCAGATCGCCTCGTTCGGTCGCCGTGGATGAGATCCAGCAGGAGGTCGCTTGCCGCACGTAACGGCGGTTATCTGGAGTCGTTTGTGTATCGTGCCTGGTAGATAGGTGTTTCTGCGGCGTGGACATGTCAACGCCGCGGTTTCGGAGTGGCCGGTGCCGGTGTCATTGCGGCTCGGCGGGCGCTTTGCTGGCCGGCTGCATTCTGTGGAGGCCGAGCTGACGGGCGAGCTGGTCCCGCAGGGAGCGGTTCTC
>JBAUAY010000594.1:0-11138 GCA_049676235.1 Streptosporangiaceae bacterium | reverse complement strand
AAGAACGACAGCCAGTCCGGGGTCTCCTCGTTGAACGCGCCCAGGATGCGGGGCGAGTCGATGCTGCCCGAGTTGCGGTGCAGCAGTTCCTCGGCTTCCTCCCGGCCCTCCCGGCCGAAGTAGGCGTGCAGCAGGTAGACCATCGCCCACAGGTGCCGCCCTTCTTCGACGTTCACTTGGAACAGGTTGCGCAGGTCGTACAGGCTCGGCGCGGTGGCGCCCAGGTTGCGCTGCTGTTCCACCGAGGCCGGCTCGGTGTCGCCCTGGATCACGATCAGCCGCTGCAGCTCCGACCGGTACTCCCCCGGCACCTTGTCCCACACCGGCTCGCCCTTGTGCTCGCCGAACCCGACACGCCGGCCCGGGTCGCGCTCGGCCAGGAAGATGCCCCAGCGGTATTCCGGCATGGGTACGTGCCCGAACTGCGCCCATCCCTCCCGGCCGACGTTGACCGCGGTGCGCAGGTAGACATCCTGGGTGGGCAGCGTCGGGCCCATCGTCTGCCACCAGGTCAGGAAGTTCGGCTGCCAGGACTCCAGCGCCCGCTGCAGCCGCCGGTCCTCGTGCAGGCTGACGTTGTTCGGGATCTTCTCGGTGTAATCAGCGCTAGCTCCGTGACTTGAGGCTGGCATGGTTCAGACTCGCTTCCGGTCGAAGACGGCACGCTGCCCGGTGCCGAACCGGCGCAGCGCGCCGTCCGGGCCGGAGGCGTTGGGCCGGTTGAATATCCAGTTCTGCCACGCGGTCAGGCGGCCGAAGATCTTTGTTTCCATGGTCTCCGGGCCTGCGAACCGGTAGTTGGCTTCCAGGCCGGTGAGCGCGTCGGGGCTGAAGCTAGCCCGCTCCTCGGTCGCGATCCTGATCTCCTCGTCCCAGTCGATGTCGTCCGGCGCGAACGTGATGAGGCCGAGGTCGGCCGCGTCCTCCGCTTCCAGCGCGGCACCCCGGCGCTTGCCGGCCGCCTCGTAGCCCGCCTCGTCGCCCCAGAAACGGGTCTGCAGCCGGGTCAGCCCGTTGCTCATCGTCAGCGGCCCGGAGTTGATCTCCCCGAGGGTGATCGTCGCGGGCTCGGCATCCGGGGTCTTCGCGTCAGCGTCCTCGAACAGCCCGGCCAGCTGGAACGACCGGTCGGCGGCCAGCGCGAGCTCGAGCAGGGACCCGGCGAAGCAGCTGCCCGGTTCGATCACGGCGATCAGGCTCCGGCTGGTCACGTCCAGCCGCCGCAGCGTGCGCTTGAGGTAGTGCAGGACCTCGTTGGCGAACCAGTCGCCGGCGTTGGCGAGCAGGAGGTCGTCGTACGCGAGCACGGCGGCCGGGTTCCCGTCGGTGCGGAAGACCCACGTCCCGAGCTCGGTCTCGTTGGTGCGCAGGTCCAGGATCAGGTCGTCGAGCTCGCGCGTCACCGCCAGCGGCCAGAACCCGGCGCCCTGCACGGTCGCCTCGGCCATGCTGGCGGGCGGATCAGACGCCGGTCCCCGCACCGTGATGTCGACGCTGCCCGCGGCGCGGTCGAGCCGGGCGGAGACGTACTCGTAAGCTATTGCGTCGTCGTCTCGGGTCTTGCCGAGCGGGGTCAGCGCGACCCCGGCCGCGTCCTCGGAGCGGCCGGAGCGCCCGGCCAGCTCAGCGGCCCGTTCCGCGACGGTCTCGTCCCACCGGGGCCGCGGCACGGCCTCGTCGACTAGGCGCCACTGGACGGCCTTCTTGCCCCCGACGCCCTCCGGCCGGGTGGAGAAGTAGTCGGCCAGGTCCCGCCGCACGTGCCGCTTGTCGGACACCCGGGTCAGCCCGCCGGTGCCGGGCAGCACGCCGAGCAAGGGCAGCTCGGGCAGCGACACCGCCGATGACCGGTCGTCGATCAGCATGATGTGCTCACAGGCCAGCGCCAGCTCGTACCCGCCGCCCGAGGCGGTGCCGTTGACGGCGGCCAGGTAGGTCTGCCCGGAGTTGGCCGTGGCGTCCTCGATCCCGTTCCTGGTCTCGTTGGTGAACTTGCAGAAGTTCACCTTCCAGCCGTGCGCGGAGGCGGCCAGCATCCGGATGTTCGCGCCGGCGCAGAAGATCTTCGGCTTGCCGCTGGTGATCACGACCGTGCGCACCTCGGGGTGCTCGAAGCGCAGCCGCTGCACCGCGTCGTACAGCTCGATGTCCACGCCGAGGTCATAGGAGTTCAGCTTTAGCTCATAGCCGGGCACCAGGCCGCCCTGCTCGTCGACGTCCATCACCAGGGTCGCGACCGGGCCGTCGCACGACACCCGCCAGTGCCGGTAGCGGTCGGGGCTGACCCGGAACTCGACCTGTTCTTCCGTCATTGGCAGATTCCTCCCGCTGAGCCCTCGGCCGGTACTCATACTCTACAAAACTTGAGTTGAGCGTCAAGACTTCGTAGTATTTTGTTGGCTGCTCATCCGTGACCTAGAGAGACGATGACCGAGACCACCCCACCCGCCCCGGCGCCGACCCTGCTTCGGCGTCACGCGGCCGGCGCGGAAAGCGCGCGCGGCGTGCTGTTCACCGTGCTGGGCGAGCTGGTCCTGCCCACCGGCGGCGAGGCCTGGACGTCGGCGTTCATCGACGTGTTCGGCCGGCTGGGCGTCGAGGAGAAGGCGGCCAGGCAGGCCCTGATGCGGACGGCGGCCGACAACTGGCTGAGCTCCGAGCGGGTCGGCCGGCGCACGGTCTGGCGCCTGACCCCGGCCGCCGAGCGGTTGCTGCGGGACGGCACCGAGCGCATCTTCGGATTTACCGCGGTCGCCGCGGACTGGGACGGCCGGTGGACGATCGTGATCGCGCGCACGCCGGAGACCGAACGCGCCGCCCGGCACATGCTCAGGTCGCGGCTGCGCTGGGCCGGGTTCGGCCACGTCATGCCAGGGGTGTGGCTGAGCCCGCGCAGCGACCGCGGCGAGGAAGTGCGGCAGATCCTAGACGAGGCCCGGCTGCCGGACGGCTACCTGTTCACGGCCGAGTACCAGAGCGGCAGCTCGCTGGCCGGGATGGTCGGGCACGCCTGGGACCTGGACGAGCTGGTCCGCGAGTACGACGAGTTCATCGCGGCGTTCAGCGGCGGTGTCACCCCCAATAGCCCCGATCCGCTCGCCCGCGTCATCGACCTGGTGCACGCCTGGCGCCGGTTCCCGTGGATCGACCCCGGCCTGCCGGCCCAGTTCCTGCCCGCCCCGTGGATCGGCACCGCGGCCGCCGGGTTGTTCGCCCGGTTGCACGCGGAATGGTCCGACCACGCGATCGCCGAGTGGAAGCAGCTGCTGGCCAGGACGTGACCCAGCAGGATCAGTGCAGGCCGGCCCGTACGGCGGTCACCGGCTGATACAGGCTCTGTCGGCTTGCCGACCCCTGATATCGTCGTATTAGTCACATGTCCGACAAAACGGGTAATTCAGGAACATGCCGGAGCTCTGTTGACAGCCACCAAGGGCAAGGTTTAAGCATGTATTTGTGCAGCAGGAGCTTCGTGAAGGACTGCTCTCCGAAGCGGAGGAATGTCCTGAGGCTCGTGAAGACGCGCGCCACCTATGCTTGCGCAATATGATTTCTTTCAACCGGCCTAGGATAGTTAGCAAATCTCAGGCTGATGCGCTTTGCCGCCGCCTAGGTCGCCGTCGATGAGAACGAGGCTAGCGTCCTCGTCCAGGGGGAGAGACGTATGTCAAGACGGAACATTCCCGAGCTTCTGCAGGTCCCGGCCGAGCAGCATGATCTCCCCTGGTTGATGGAGAGCCTGCAGTGGGCGGTTGAACTAGAGTTCGCGACGATCCCCGTCTATCTCTCCGGGATGTGGTCGATCACCCAGCAGGCCGGCGACGTCTACGACCTCATTAACAGCGTCGTGCTGGAAGAAATGCTGCACCTGGGGCTGGCCTGCAACATGCTGGCCGCGATCGATGGCGAACCGCAGATCACCGCGCCCAGCTTCCCGGGACCGCTTCCGGGCGGGGTCCGGCCGGGCCTCACGGTGTACCTCGCGGGACTGAGCCGCGAGCTGGTCGAGGACGTATTTATGCCGATCGAGCTGCCCGAGCACCCGGTCGCAGAGTTCGAGTCGTTTCCGACGATCGGCGCCTTCTACGACGCGATCTCCGCCGCGTTCGCCGCGCTCTTCCCCTCAGATCATCAGTTTTCCACCACGAATCAGGTCGGCCCGTTTTCCATCGACGACGAGACACTCACGGTCCTCAAGTCGCTCGATGAGGTGCAAAGCGCGATTACCACGATCAAAGAGCAGGGCGAGGGCACCTCGACGTCTCCGGATGTCCCTCAATTCGGCGACGAACTCGCTCACTACTACCGCTTCGGGGAGATCCTCCACGGCAGGAAGCTAATCGAGGTCGACGGCCAGTGGGAATACGCCGGCGACGAGATCGCCTTCCCGGACTGTTATCCGGTCAGGCAAGTGCCGGCGAACGGCTATCCCGGGGGTCCGGGCATGCAGACGTTCGACGAAACCTACAAGCTGCTCCTCGGGCAGCTCCAAACCGCGTGGACCGGCCAGCCCGACAGCCTAGGGGACGCGGTCGGAACCATGTTCACTCTCACAACCAACGCGCAGGATATTGTCACGCAACCGCTGCCCGGCGGGAGCGGCAACTACGGGCCCGACTTCAAGGCATAGGCCGCCGGCGCCGCTGCTGCCGCTGTGAGCTTCGCCAGGGACATCCGTCCCCTGTTCACCGCACAGGACATCGACTGCATGCCGCCACTCGGCGTGCTCGGAGCGGAAATCATCTATGAGGCTCGCTACGGCGGTAGTGCCGGTTACTTAGCCAGGCATCCGCCGTCCATGACCAGGGTCTGCCCGGTCATGAAGTCGGAGGCGGGCGAGGCCAGGAACAGCGCCGGGCCACGGATCTCCTCGGCCTCGGCGATCCGGCCCATCGGGGTGAACGCGGTAACGGCCGCGAGGAAGCCGGGGTCGTCGTAGTCTCCCAGACGGGTCCGGTAGAACCCAGGGCACAGTGCGTTGACCTGAATGCCGGCCGTGGCGTACTCAAGCCCCAGCTCCCGGGTCAAGTTGACAACGGCGCCCTTGGCGGCGTTGTACGCCGGAACGGGGAAGACGCTGGAACCGCCAGCGATTCCCCACATCGACGCGATGTTGATGATCTTGCCGTGGCCCTGCTCGACCATGATCTTCAGTGCCTCGCGGGCGCAGAAGAAAACACCGTGCAGGTCCACGTCGAGGACCTTCATCCAGTCCTCGGTGCTGTACTGGTGCAGCGGCGCGGGGTTCGGGTCGGCGATTCCGGCGTTATTGAAGAGGATGTCGATGTGGCCGAACTCCTGCCGGGCGATAGCAAACGCCTCCCGCACCTCGGTCTCGTCCGTGACGTCGCATCGCAGCGCCCGACCGCGCCGTCCTAGGCCGTCGACCCGCTTGGCGATCGCCTGCGCCGCGGCCTCGTCGATGTCGGTGCACACCACGTCGGCCCCGGCTTCGGCCATGATCTGGGCGAACTCGGTACCCAGACCACTGCCGGCGCCTGTGACGAAGGCGACCTTGTCCTCGACGCTGAACAAGCTAGGGAAACCCATCGGGCCGACTCCTCTTCCCGGTCAGCGCCGCCACCGCGCCGATGGTCAGAGCAGTCTCGGCATTTGACATCAAGCCGACTTTAACAGCGACACTGACTGGTGACCGATTCTCCGCCCCAGGAGGCACGTCATGGCCAAGACCACCCCGGTTGCCTGCACCCTCACCCCAGCCGGCTTGGCGGCCCGGGGCAGGCGCTGGCAGGAGCTCGTCGCCAGGGCGATGACCGGGCGCGCCCAAACCCCGGACGGCCTGCGCCTCTGCTTCCGCGGCGAGCCCGGAGACGAGGAAGAACTGCGCGGCCTGGCCGCCGCGGAGACCGAGTGCTGCCCGTGGGCTACCTGGACGGTGGAGCGGGACGCCGACACGATCGTGCTCGACATCCGCTCCACCGCCGAGGGCGTCGCTACCTTGCACCGGATGTTCGCGCCGGCATCAGCCGGGTGAGCGCGGCCACCACCAGGAGGAGAGCGCCCATCTGGAGCACGCTGCGCTCGAAGGCCACGCCGTAGCCGTGGTTGAGGGCGCCGAAGAACAGCAGGCCCGTGACGGCCACGCCGATGGAGTTCCCGACCTGCTGGGCGGTGGACAGCGCCCCGGACACCGAACCCGCCGTGGCCGGGTCGGCGTGGCTGAGCACCGTGGTCGTCAGCGGGGTGATGCACAGCCCCTGTCCGGCGCCGAGCACCAGCAGCCCGGGGAACAGCCAGGCCACCGCGCCCCCGTGGGCGGTGGCCAGGTAGAGGGCGGCGTCACCGGCCGCCGCCAGCACCGCGCCGACGGCGATCACCCGCCGGCCGAAGCGGACGGTCAAGGCCGGCGCCTGGAACGAAGTGATTAGGTAGCCGGCCGCCAGGAAGGTGAACACGGCCCCCGCGGTCAGGGCCGACAGGCCCCGCCCCTGCTGCAGGTACAGGCCGATCACGAGGTACCCGGCCGCCTGCTGGCACCAGAAGACGGCCTGGGTGATCAACCCGGCGCGCAGCGGCCAGGCGGCGAACACCCGCGGGTTGAGCAGGGGCACCCCGCCGCGGTCGGCCTTGCGCCGCTGGTGGACGGCGAACGCGATCGCGAGCGGGACGGCGGCGCCGAGCGCGGCCCAGGACCAGGCCGGCCAGCCCGCCTGCCGTCCGTCGACCAGCGGCACCACCACGGCCACCAGGCAGGCGGTGATCAGTGCGATTCCGGTCAGGTCAAGTCGCGATCCCCGGTCGGCGCGTGACTCGGGCACCAGCCTCGGGCAGGCCAGCAGCGCGGCCACGCCGAGGGGCACATTGATCCAGAAGATCGTCCGCCAGCCCAGCCCGCCCAGGTCCGAGCGGATGAGGACGCCGCCGATGAGCTGCCCCGAGGTGGCGGCCAGTCCCATCACCATCCCGTACACGCTGATGGCTCGCACCCGGTCGGGCCCGCGGTAGACCACCCCGAGGATGGACAAGATGTTGGGGGCCATCAGCGCCGCTCCGACGCCCTGCGCCACCCGGGCCGCGACCAGCACGGCTGCATCGGGTGCCAGCGCGCACGCCGCCGAGGTGACTACGAACAGCGCCATCCCCAGGGCGAACACCCGGCGGCGGCCGAACTGGTCACCGAGCCGGCCGCCGGTGACAAGCAAGACGGCGGTGCTGATGGCGTAGCCGGCCACCACCCACTCGATGGCACTCTCCCCCGCTCGCAGGCCCTGCTGGATCGACGGGAGCGCGACGTTCACGATGAAGAAGTCCAGGACGAACATGAACGTCCCGAACATGAGCACGGTCAGCGCGGCCCAGGAGGTGGCGGACGGGGACTGAACGGTGCTCGCAGGAGTACGTGTTGCGGTCATGTCCCCGAGCCTGCGGCCTCCCGTAAAGGGAGAGTCAAGCGGTCTGGAAGACCGGCCAGCAGATCTCGATACGGTGCCGGGCCGGGTCGGGCTCGCTCAGCGGTACCAGGTAGTACTCGCGGATCGGGCCCTTCACGCCGATGGCCCGCTCCGCGACCACTGTGCCCAGCATGCCGTAGGTCTGGTCGGTATCACCGGCCGGGCCGGAGTGCACCATCACGGCCGCTTCCACTGCGGGGATGGTCAGCGACTCCACTCGCCCGCTGCCCGGGACGGAGCCGTCCACCGGCACGAACGCGGTCAGCTCCGCTTGCTCGAGTTCGAAGAATTCGGCTGGGAACAGCGCGCCGCCGGGCCCAGCCGGCGTCAGGCCGGCCCGTTCGAGGAGGCCGTAGAGCTCGCCGAAGACATCGGCACCCCAGGTCCAGGCCGCCTCGACGCTCACCGTGCCCCGGACGGCTAGCACCGGCGCCGCAGGAATGGACCGGAACTCCACCATCGGACGCACCGGAGATCCCTCGAGCAGCGCCCGCAGGCTGGCCACGCTCATCTGCATCTCGGCCAGCTTGCTCTCCATCGCGGTCAGGTGGGCGATGATCTCCTTGGTCCTGGTCTCCACGTCCGGCGCCCGTAGGACGGCTTTTACCTGGTCGAGTGGCATGTCCAGGTCACGGAACCGGCGGATGACCTGGGCTACGGGAACCTGGCGGGGATCATAAAACCGGTAGCCGGTGGCCGGGTCGATCCGGGCAGGCTCGAGCAATCCCTGGTCGTGGTAGAAGCGCAAGGCCTTGACGCTGAGGTGCGTCATCCGGGAGAAGTCGCCGATCGGCACCAGGACGCTCATAACAACAGGTTGCCCCTTCAATGTGATGTTATGGCCGTGATCCTCACCCCTCCCCTAGCAGGAGAGTCAACCGCCGACCTCGGCAGCTGCTAGGGGATTGGCAGCTGCCGTGGGCGGACCGGGGTCGAATGCACGATGGAGGTGGTGGTGCGGCCGTACGGGGTGAATAGGTCCAGGACCGGCTCGAGGTCGTCGATGGAGCGCAGGTAGACCTTCATGAAGAAGCAGTCCTCACCGGTGATCCGGTAGCACTCGGTCACGTTCGGGACCTCGGCCGCGATGCCGGGGATCAGCCGCAGTCCCCCGCCCGTCGGGCTGATCCGGACGATGGCGCAGATCGTGTAGCCCAGCGCGCGCGGGCTGACCTCCGCCCGGTAGGTCAGCGTGCCGGACTCCTCCAGGCGCCGCAGCCGGTCCGCGGCCGCCGGGCCCGATAGGCCGATCCGCCGCGCCAGTTCGGCCATCCGCAGCCGCGGCGCGGCCTGCATCTCGGCGACAATCCGCCGGTCGAGGGCGTCCATCGACGCTTCCGGCATTTCGAAGGCGTCCCGGATGAAATTCCTTTGTTTCAACGGTATCTCCCTCCGTACTCACGTGCATTTGTCCTTCATGGCGGCAGGGCTAGCTTCATATGCTGCGCGCGTGACGGACAAACCGCAAGGCACGCAGCCGCGGCCCGGAGGGCCCGGGCGGTTCCAGCGGCTGCCGCCGCAGTCGTTCTTCGGCGTCAGCGCGGTCTTCCATTACCTGGGTCCGTCGCTGGCGGTGCTGCTGTTCGCCCGGCTCGACGTGCTCGGGGTGGCCTGGCTGCGGATCACCAGCGCGGCCCTGGTGTTCGCGCTCTGGCGGCGGCCGTGGCGGCTGGCCCGCCGGCTGAGCCCGCGGGGCCACCGGGTGCTGCTCGGCCTCGGCGTGGTGCTGGCCGTGATGAATTCCGCGTTCTACCTCGCGGTGGACCGGCTGCCGCTGTCGACGGTGGGCGCGATCGAGTTCGGTGGCACCGTGATCCTGGCCGCCGTGGGCGCGCGGACGGCGCGTAACGCCGGGGCGCTCGCGCTCACCACGGCGGGCGTGGCCACCATCACCGCGATCCGCATCACCGGCCAGCCGCTCGGGTTTGTCTTCGCCTTCGCGAACTGCGGGTTGTTCATGCTGTACGTGGTCCTCGGCCACCGGATCGCGAACGCGGCCGCCGGGAACACGGGCATCGACCGGCTGGCAGCGGCCATGCTGATCGCGGCGGTCACCGCGACGCCGTGGGGGCTAGGCGGCGCGGTGCCCGCCTTCCGGCACCCGGTCCTGCTGCTGGCCGGGGCCGGGGTGGGCGTGTGCTCCTCGGTGATCCCCTACGTGGCCGACCAGCTGGCCATGGCGCGGCTACCCCGAGCCACGTTCTCGCTCATGCTGGCGCTGCTGCCGGTCTTCGCCACCATCATCGGCGCCGTCGTGCTGCGCCAGCTCCCTACCGTCCAGGACATCGCAGGCATCACCCTGGTAGTACTCGGTGTCGCCCTGCACGGGGAAACACCGCATCAGCAAAGCAACGAGAGGGCATGACGTGGATTACGTACAGCTGGGTTCGGCCGGGATGAAGGTCTCCCGGATCTGCCTGGGGATGATGAGCTACGGCAGCCAGGCCGAACGCGCCTGGCACCTCGACGAGGCCGCCGCCGAGCCGATCGTCAAGGCGGCGGCCGACGGCGGCGTCACGTTTTTCGACACGGCCGACACCTACTCGGACGGCGTGACTGAGCAGATCACCGGCCGCCTGCTCGGCAGGCTCTTCGACCGCCGCGAGGACTACGTGCTAGCCACGAAGGTCTACTTCCCGATGGGCCCGGGCCCGAACGACCGGGGCCTGTCCCGCAAGCACCTGCTTTCCGCGATCGACGCGTCGCTGAGGCGGCTCGGGACCGACTACGTGGACCTGTACCAGATCCACCGCTGGGACTACGACACGCCGGTCGAGGAGACGATGGAGGCGCTGCACGAGGTGGTCAAGGCGGGCAAGGCCCGCTACATCGGCGCGAGCAGCATGTTCGCCTGGCAGTTCGCCAAGGCCCAGTACGTGGCCGAACGCAACGGCTGGACCAGGTTCGTCTCCATGCAGAACCACTACAACCTCATGTACCGGGAGGAGGAACGGGAGATGCTCCCGCTCTGCGCCGACCAGGGCATCGGCGTGCTGCCCTACAGCCCGCTCGCCCGCGGCATGCTGGCCGGCAACCGGAGCCGACAGGGCGAGCGCCGGACTGCCCGGGCCGGAGCTGACCCGCTGTCGGACGAGCGGTACCACACCGATGCTGACTTCGACGTGGTGGACCGGCTCACGGAGGTCGCGGCGGAGCGCGGCACGCCCCCGGCCCAGGTCGCGCTGGCCTGGCTGCTCAGCCGTTCCGGCGTAACCGCCCCCATCATCGGCGCCACCAGGCTCGGGCACATCACCGACGCCCTGGCCGCCAGCCGGCTCACCCTTACCGAGGAGGACGTGCGCCGCCTGGAGGAGCCCTATGTGCCCCACCCGGTCCTCGGGCACCGCTAACGCGGCCGGGGGTTTTCACAGTTGTGCCGTCCAGCGTGTCGTAGATAGCAAAAACATGTTCTATACGGCAGTCTTGTAGTGTGCATCTGATAGGACAGGCGGTCGTACCGGGCGGTGCCGAATGAGCTCGTCGCTGCGCCCGGTCGCGACCCCGTTCGTGGCGGCTGCCCCGGCCGGGGCGCGGGTGCGTACCCGGCTGCGGGAGTGTCCGCAGGACGAGGCCGTGCTGTGGGTGGCGGGCACGCATCTGGGGTCGCTGGCCGGGCGGGACCTGGCCGCCCGGTGCGCGGAAGGGCGGCTGGACGCGAAGGGCAGGGCCAGATCGCGGGCCCGGAGGAAGCAGGCGCTGACGGCACAGTCATCATCGAGGTGGGCC
>JBAUAY010000593.1:0-3136 GCA_049676235.1 Streptosporangiaceae bacterium | reverse complement strand
GAGCAGGCCTCACCGGTCGGTCCTCCAGCATCGCGGGAGGCCTGGTGGCAGCCCTCGCCCGCAGCCAGTGCCCGTCCCGTCCCGCCGCCTCCGCAGCCAGCCCACGCCTCGCCCGCGCCGACGAATGCCACCGCACCGCACGCCGCCGTTCCGCACAGTGCCGCCACTCAGCCCACCGTGGTACCGCGCAAGTCGGCCCCCAAGCCATGGTGGGAGCAGTAGCGCCAGGTCCGTGACAGGGTAGTAGCGCCCGAGCCCTGAGAGGAGGGGATTCCTCCCGTGGTCATGCTTGACCGCAGGAAGCTTGCCGCGCCGTTGTTCGCGCAAGCCGCTGCGTTCGTCGCCGTGCTGGTCATTGGCGGGTTCACCGGCCACGCATCGGCGACGGCCAGACCCGCGCACGGGACGACCCCGAGTGCCAGCGCCAGCACCAGTACCAGCACCAGCGCTTCCGCCAGCAAGGGGCCCGTGCACAAGCTCACCGTCAAGGTGGTGGAAGAGAGCACCGACGGCCTGAGCGTTTCCGGCAGTCAGGTGAACGTGCTGGAGAACGGAACGCTGACCAGTGTCGTGTCGGGCGCCCTTAACTCGGCCCTGGAGTTCGCCGCGAACGTGCCCGCCGGGCAGTACCAAGTGTGCGTCGACCCGCCGATCGGCTGGGCCAGCGCGGTCCGGACCACGCACGTGCTGGCGGGCTGGATCTGCTCCGCGGCCGATGTCAAGACGGGTCCCCTGCTGGTGACGTTCCGCCTTACCCCCCAGCTTCCTCAAGTCGGCCAATGAGCTCCCACGGCCGGCGCAGGCCGGGCTCCAGACAGGCCGCGGAGCCAGCTGGCCCATCCCCGGTCGGCCCAGCCTCGGTCGGCCCGGCCCAACTGGGCTGGGCGCTGCTGGTGATCGCCGCGGCGCTGATCGGCGGCCTGGCCGCGGCCACCCTGGTGCATACCTCGCTCACCATCGCGGTGATCGTTTCCGTCGTCGCGGGCGCCATCGCGGTCCTGGCCGCGTTCCGGTCACCCGCACGGCCGCCCGAGCTCAGGCCCGGGGAGGCGGCGGAGGATGACTTCGGGCGGTATCCCGCTCCGCGCCGCCCGGCACCGCCCGCGGCCCAAGCTTCCCGGCTCTCCCAGGCTTCCCGGCTCTCTCAGGCCTCCGGGGCCGATCCTCCGGCCCCGGGTCCCCAGGCCGTTCCGACCGCTCCTTTCGCTGCTGCGGCCGCCGACCCGACTGCCCCGATCCCGGCCCAACCCGACGGGCAGGCCCGCGGCGGCCCGCCCGCCGGGAACCAGACCGTGGTCCAGTTGCTGCCGCTTCCGCCGCAGCCGGGAAACGCGGAGCCGCCGGACGCGCCTTGGTGGGACTCAGCTCAAGGGGGGCGGCCGGCGCCGAGTCCGGGCGCCAAGCGGGTGCCTGCTCCGGATCTGTCCACCTACCTGGCGTCCACCTTTATCGCGCAGTGCCCACGCTGCGGCGCGTTCCGGCTCGACATCCGCCGGGCCAGGAACGGCTGGGATTTCCACTGCGAGGCCTGCGAGTACACCTGGACGTGGCAGCCTGGTACGCCGTGGCCGCCGGTTCGGGTCATGCCCAGGGGCCGAAAGGAGTGAAATGGGGGACAAGGATTCACGCCCGCCTATTCCCTGAACCCGTCTAGGCCCCTGGTTTCTGTTATCGCCGGTAAGCAACACGGAGGGTAATTTCATGTATGAGAGAGACATCAGCCGGAGAGATCCTGGCTGCGTGGTTTTCTTGCTCGATCGCTCCGATTCGATGAAGTCAACCTGGGTGAACAGCCAGGAGACCCTGGCCCAGGGAGCGGCCCGGGTGCTCAATGAGATCTTGCTTGAATTGCTTTTCACGTCGCAGGGCGAACCGGGGAAGGCGCGCCACTATTTCGACGTCGGCATTTTCGGTTACGGCATCCGCCCGGTGGCCGGCGGCGAGGGTGTCGAGCCGGCCTTCGGCGGCAAGCTGACCGGCCAGCCGCTGGTCGCGCTGCCCGATCTGCGGGACAACCCGATCGCGGTCCGGGAGACGCCGTCGGTGGACATCGGCGCGCCGCCCAGCCGGATGCCGGTCTGGGTCGAGCCGGTGCACGGCTACCGCACTCCGATGTGCCAGGCGGTCGCGGTGGCGGGCGCTCACGTCTACGAGTGGGCGAGCGCGCATCCCGACTCGTTTCCGCCGATCGTCATCAACATCACCGACGGCATGGTGACCGACAGCCCGTACGAGGGCGCCGACCTGGGTGAGTGGGCGCAGCGGCTGACCAACATCCAGACCAGCGACGGCCCCGCGTTGTTCTTCAACATCTTCCTGTCCCCGATGGCGTCCAACGGCGTGCTGTTCCCGGCCACGGCTTACGGCCTGCCCGAGCCGGGTCCCCAGTTGTTCCACATCAGCAGCCCGCTGCCCCCGCCGATGATCGCCAACGCGCAGAGCACCGGCACGATGGTGGAACCCGGGGCGCGCGGGTTCGGCTTCAACGCCGACGCGACGATGCTGGTCAGGTTCCTCGAAGTCGGCACCAAGGTCGACGTGCGGGACTGAGCGGGCACCCCGATGCAGATCCAGATGGTCACCTTCAGCGAACCCAAGCAGGGCAACGCGCCCGGCGAATGGCAGGACGGCGCCTGCGGCGGCGTCGTCGGCGACGGGGCCGCGGCCCCGCGGCGGGCCCGGTTCGTCGTGCTCGACGGCGCCACCGGGGCCTACGACCCGGTCCGCTGGGTGGACCAGCTAGTGCGGTCGTTCGCGCCGCAGGCCGCGGGCGACCCAAGTTCCGAAGGGCCCCGGCTCGAGCCGGCCGCCATGCGGGCCTGGTTCGCCGAGATGCAGGATCAGTGGGCCGCCGACGTGCGGGACTTCGACAGCATCATCGAGGAACGCAAGTTCGCCGAGGTCGGCTCGTTCGCGACCCTGCTCGGCTTTGAGATCTACGCGCTTGACGGCCCGGAAACCTACTGGCGGGCCGTCGCGCTCGGCGACACGGTGCTCTTCCACGTCCGGGCGGGCCGGATGATCGCGGTGTTCCCGCCGATGGGACCCGATGACTTCGGCACCCTGCCCGACGGCGTGCACACCTCGCGCGCCAGCCTGGACCGGATGACCGGACGCCTGCTGACCGGCGGCGGGG
>JBAUAY010000592.1:0-2127 GCA_049676235.1 Streptosporangiaceae bacterium | reverse complement strand
GAGACGGGCTTGCCGACCGCGTCCCGGAAGGCATCCGTATCGATGTACTGCCGGAATTCGCGGATCGTCGTCCCGTCGAGCACCCACACGTGCGCGAAGGGCAGCGCCAGCGTCGCGCCAGTTCGCGCACCGCGGCCGTGGGCAGTCCCCAGGACGATGATCGTGCCCCCGTAGACGAGCATCTCATGCTGGGCGAGCTGCAGCCCGTCGACGTCAGCGGCCTGCGGGGCAAGGACATGCCGAGCGACTTCGCTTCCCCCGCGGTACGGGCCGCCGTCCTCGCGGCCGTACGGGCTCCCGGGAGCCTCGTACCATGCGGCATCCGTGCTGAGGAGCGCGATCGCACGCTGCGCGTCTTGCGCTATCAGTGCGTCGTAGAAGGCGGCCACCGCGCCCGCGGGGCCGCTTTCCGGCTGCGTCAGTCGCGGGAGCGAGGACGGCTGCAGCTTGTCCCGCTCGGAAACTCGGCCTCGTGCCGTGAGCTGGGGTTTTGCTGCAGGATCGGGGGCGTCGCTGGGACCATCTCGGGATGCTGTTGTCCATCGTCTACCGCTTGGTGAGGTGCCTGTTCGGCCTGCTGGCGGTGCTTGCCCGGTCTGACCTGTCCAAGGACGCCGAGCTGCTCGTGCTGCGCCACGAGAACCAGGTGCTGCGCCGTCAGCTGACTGGCCGTCTGCGGTGGGATCACGTCGACCGCCTGTGGCTTGCGGCGTTGTCGCGGCTGGTGAGCCGCCGCCGGTGGTCGGAGGTCTTCCCGGTCACCCCGGCCACGATCTTGCGCTGGCACCGTGACCTCATCGCCCGCAAGTGGGACTACGCCAGCCGGCGCCGGCCAGGACGACCGTCCACCGGGACCTCGGTCAAGACGCTGATCATCCGGATGGCGCGGGAGAACCCGGCCTGGGGCCACCGGAGAATCCAAGGTGAGCTGGCGCGGCTCGGGCATGCGATCGCCGCGTCCACGGTGTGGGAGATCCTGCATGCTGCGGGCATCGAGCCTGCGCCCCGCCGGGCTGGGCCAACCTGGCGGGAGTTCTTGACAGCCCAGGCCCACGCGATCATCGCGTGCGACTTCCTGGTGGTGGAAACGGTGCTGCTGAAGCGGTTGCACGTGCTGGTGTTCATCGAGCACGGCACCCGGAGGTTGCACCTGGCCGGGGTGACCGCACGACCGACCGCGGCATGGGCGGTGCAGCAGGCCCGCAACCTCGCCATGGACCTGGATGACCGCCTCGGCACGATGCGGTTCCTGATTCACGATCGCGACCCGGTCTTCACCACTGCGTTCGGCGAGGTGTTCAAGTCCGAAGGACTGCGGATCGTCACCACCTTGCCCAGGACGCCTCGGATGAACGCCACTTGCGAGCGCGTCATTGGAACCCTGCGCCGCGAGCTGCTGGACCGGACCTTGATCCTCGGTAACCGCCACCTGGACCTGATGCTCCGCGAGTACGTGACCCATTACAACGGCCACAGGCCGCACCAGCCCCGGCAGCAGCGGCCCCCGGACATCGAAACCCAGCCCAGCTGGGACGTAGCCGACCTGCGGTCTGTCCGCCGAAGACCTGTCGTCACAGGGCTGATCAACGAATACCACCGCGCCGCGTAATCCCAGCTCAGGCCACGTAACTCAATATTCGAGCGGGACACCATTGGTCTGACGAAGCCGGGGTGGCGCCGGCCGTGCGAGACGGCGCAACTCTGGGTCGGATGCCCCGCACAGGGCGCGGGGCGGGCCGTTTTTGACAAGCCCGGGATTGCTGGGTTCGTGCGCGCGAGCAACCGCGGAGCAACCATGGGGACAAAACGGACACTAAAAAAATGACCTGGAGCGATAAAACCCCAGGTCAAACCGGGTGCGCCGCCAGGGACTTGAACCCCGAACCCGCGGATTAAGAGTCCGCTGCTCTGCCAATTGAGCTAGCGGCGCGTGGAGCCTCTGAATGGTAGCAAGCAACGGGCGGCCGTGCCAATCGGGCGGACCGGACTACACGGCCACCCGGTCACAGTCCCATGTTCTTCGCGATGATCGTCTTCATGACCTCGGAGGTGCCGCCGTAGATCCTGTTGACCCGGTTGTCGGCGTACAGCCGCGCGATCGGGTACTCGTTGATGTAGCCGTAGCCG
>JBAUAY010000591.1:0-1869 GCA_049676235.1 Streptosporangiaceae bacterium | reverse complement strand
TCCCCCTCCGGCAGGCCCGCGCGATCCCGAGCCAGAGCGCGATATCGACCACGGAAAGCAAGACGGACAGGGTCACCACCCCGGCCAGGCGGTGATCGCCCGCGGCGGTGACGGGATGGTGCTTGACGATGCCGGCCCAGACCACGATGACGCCGATGGTCCACACGAGCGCGTAGGCCGCTCCGGCGTACATCAGCCGGACCGCGGTGGCCATGCTGGCTGGCAGCGGGGCAATCGGCCCTCGTGATCCCATCCGGTACGGCGGCGGGTAACCGGCGCCGGTCGGCGATCCGGGGCTGGCAGGCCCGCCCTGCACCGGCAGGTAGCCACGCGGAGGAGCATATGGCGGTTGTGACGCCTGTCCGCCGCCGTAGCCCTGAGGCTGAGGATAGTCCTGAGCCTGGAGATACCCCTGAGAACGAGGGTATCCCTGCGGCCCGGAATACCCCTGCGACCCAGGGTAGGGCCAGCGGGTGCCGGCGCCGGGTCCCGCTACGGGCGGCTGCTGCGGCCGGTTGTTCCCGGGGTCCGACGGCGTGGTCGGCGGGTGCGCGGACGTGGACCGGGAAACCCAGGAAAATTCCTCGGCTTCCGCTGGCCTGCTGCCGCCTCGCGTTTCCTGCTCGAGCCGGGCCTGATAAGCGCCGATCAGGCCGGCCACCGAGGATGGCCAGAACGCCACCGCGGACGGCCCGGTCGCGTCCCGTCCGCTGGAGGTCGCGCCGGAAAGCGCCCGCAGCGTGGGGCGGGCGGCCGGGTCCTTGGCCAGGCACGCAGCGATTATCTCCCGCAGCCGCGGCGGTATCCCGTCCAGGACCGGCTCGGAGTGCACCACGCGGTACAAGATGGCGGCCGCCGTGCCGGTGCCGAACGGGCCCGCTCCAGCCGCCGCAAAAGCGACCACGCACCCGAGCGCGAACACGTCGCTCGCGGGGCCGGCGCTCCGTCCCTCGGCTTGCTCGGGTGACATGAAACCCGGCGTGCCGAACACCACTCCGGCCGCCGTCAGCGCGGTTCCGTCGGCGGCGCGGGAGATACCGAAGTCGATCACCCGCGGCCCGTCGGCGGCCAGCAGCACGTTGGCGGGCTTGAGGTCGCGGTGGACCACCCCGCAGGCATGTATCGCCTGCAGGGCCTCGACCAGCCCGGCCAGCAGCGGCCACAGCGCCTGCTCGGGCATAGGCCCGTTTTCCCCCACGACCTGATCCAGGGAGGGCCCGGGCACGAACGCGGTGGCCAGCCACGGCGGGCGCTCGTTCAGCCCGCTGGCGACGACCGGCGCGGTGTAGATCCCGCTGACGGCCCGGGCCGCGGCGACCTCCTGGCCGAACCGGCGCAGGAACTCAGCGTCGCTAGCCAGGTCCGGATGGACGACCTTGATGGCCACCGCGCGGCCGGCCGGGGAGAGCCCGAGGTAGACCCGGCCCATGCCGCCCGCGCCGAGCTGCCCGCGCAACCGGTATTCGCCGATCACGCGCGGGTCATCCGCGGCCAGTGCCTTCATGTGAGCGCCCCCTGGGATAGTCACGCGCTTCACATTTTGCGGCATACTCGGCGAACCGCGTACCGCCGATGAGGGGGAATGTTGCTAACCGTTGAAGAAACCTGGGCCCGCTCGTGATATTACGGTCACGGTTGGTAGCGGTAACCCATGCCCGGTTCGGTCCGCAGATGGCGCGGGCGTGCCGGGTTGTCTTCCAGCTTGCGGCGCAGCCGAGCCATGTGAAAGCGGAGATAGTTGGTGCGCTGCTGGAAGCCGGGTCCCCAGACCCCCGTCAGGATCTGCGCCGACCCGACGAGCTGACCCGGGCGGCGCAGCAGGATCTCCAGGATCCGCCACTCGGTGGGAGTGAGCCGGAGCGTCTCCCC
>JBAUAY010000590.1:0-4723 GCA_049676235.1 Streptosporangiaceae bacterium | reverse complement strand
CCTTCGGCCAGCGCGGCCAGGGCCTGCCTGGCGTCGGCGATGATGCCGGTGGCGCCGAGCCGGTCGGCGTCGCGCGGGTTGACGTTGATGCTCGCGAACCGCACCGCGGGGTTGGCGAACAGCGAGTGGGACGCGGTGGCGAAGTCGGTCAGCCGCGATCCGACGGTCAGCACCAGGTCGGCCTCGCTGGCCAGCGTGTTGGCCGCGGGGGTGCCCTCCAGCCCGATGCCGCCGACCTGCCACCAGGCCGGCTGCTGCACGGCTCCCTTGCCGGCGAAGGTCTCGGCCACCGGGATGCCGGCGGACCCGGCGAGGCGCTCGAGCTCGGCGGTGGCGCCGGAGTAGATGACGCCGCCGCCCGCGATGATCAGCGGCTTGGCCGCGGCGGCCAGCAGGGCCAGCACGGCGGCGTCCTCCTCGCCGTCCGGCTGCGGCCGCCGGATGGTCCAGTCCCGTTCGGCGAAGATGCCGGCCGGGAAGTCGTAGGCGTATGACTGGATGTCCTGCGGCAGCGAGAGCACCACGGCGCCGGCGTCGGCCGGGTCGGTGAGCACCCGCATGGCCGCGGGCAGCGCGGTGAGCAGCTGCTCGGGCCGGGTGATGCGGTCGAAGAACCGGCAGACCGGGCGGAACGCATCGTTGACGGTTACGTCGGCCTCGAGCGGGTGCTGCAGTTGCTGCAGCACCGGGCCCTGGTGCCGGGTGGCGTAGGTGTCGCCGGGCAGCAGCAGCACCGGGAGCCGGTTGACGGTGGACAGCGCCGCCCCGGTGACCATGTTGAGCGCGCCCGGGCCGATCGAGGAGGTCACCGCCAGGGTCGCGTGCCGTCGGCTGTGCTTGGCGAACGCGGTGGCCGCGTGCACCAGGGCCTGCTCGTTGCGGCCCTGGATGAACGGCATCACCTCGCTGAGCTGGTCCAGCGCCTGGCCGACCCCGGCGACGTTGCCGTGGCCGAAGATACCCAGGGTGGCCGGGATCAGCCTGCGGCGCTGGCCGTCGGCCACCGAATACTGCCGGGACAGGTACGTCACGACGGCCTGGGCGACGGTGAGCCGCACGGTCTGCTTGGGCATCGTGGGATCCTTCCTCTACCAGGGTCGGCCGTGCAGGATGACGGTCTTGGTGTCGGCCACCGCCGGATGGGGGCCTTCCTGGGCGATGCCGCTCGCGGCCGGCTGCCACGTGTTGCCGATCAGCATCTCCATGGGTGTGCACCAGCCCGTCAGCGTGTCGGGGGCGGCCATCCGCCCCTGTCGTTCAATAAACTCGACACTGCGTGACCCGATCCGCCAAGTCAACAGTTCGTTAGCCATCAAAAATCCATCATTTTGATGGTCGCGTCATGACGCTGACAGGCCGGCTTCCCGGCCTCGCGTAACTCCGCCGACGGCTGGTTGCTGTACCAATTGATGAGGTAAATTCGGCCGAACGGAGTCGGCTCGCGCAGTTACTCAGAACAGGAGCTCGCGATGATCGGCGACCGCAGGGCCGCGTATCGTCACGTAGAAGACGTCAGCAATCCATCAGGACGGCAGCATGTCCCACCCCTACCCGATCCGCGAGATAGCGCGTCAGGCCGGAGTCAGCGAGGCCACGGTGGACCGGGTCCTCAACCACCGCGGCGGCGTGCGCCCGAGTACCGTTAACGACATCCGGCAGGCCATCGCCGATCTGGACCGGCAGGCCAGCCAGCTGCGGCTCAACGGCCGGGTATTCATGATCGACATCGTGATGCAGACGCCCGCCCGGTTCTCCGCCGCGGTCAAGACCGCGCTCGAGCACGAACTGCCGTCACTGCGACCCGCGGTCGTCCGGTCCCGGTTCGACTTCCGTGAAAAGGGCCACCCGCGCGAGATCGCCAGTGTGCTGGACACGATCGCCCGGCGGGGCTCACGCGGGGTCATCCTCAAGGCGCCGGAGGCGCCCGAGGTCAACACCGCGGTGCTACGGCTGGCCGAAGCCGGCATTCCGGTCGTCACGATGGTCACCGACCTGCCGTTCAGCAAGCGGGTGGCCTACGTCGGGATGGACAACCGGTCGGCCGGGGCCGCGGCGGCATACCTCATCAACCAGTGGCTGGGCGAGCGGGACAGCCGCGTCCTCGTCGCGCTGAGCCGCACTGTCTTCCGCGGCGAGGAGGAACGCGAGATCGGCTTCCGGTCCGCGATCCGCGAGCGGTGGCCGCAGCGCGCCCTCACCGAGATCACTGACAGCGACGGCCTGGACACCTCGGTCTACCGGCTAACGCTCGGCGTCCTGGACCGTCACCCCGACATCGAGGCCGTCTACTCGATAGGCGGCGGCAACCGGGCCATCCTTGAGGCCTTCGACGCCCGGCACCGCCCCTGCCGGGCATTCATCGCGCACGACCTAGACGCAGACAACCGGGAACTGCTCGAGGCTGGCCGCCTGTCCGCCGTGCTCTATCACGACTTGCGCCGGGACATGCACCGCGCGTGCCAGATCATCATGCAGGCCCACGGCGCCCTGGACGGCCCGATCGCCACTGCTCCCGCCCCCACCCAGGTCATCACGCCCTTCAACATCCCGCCGGAAACTGCGGCGTAAGCATCACAGGTAGGCTGACCGGGCGCGCGTTGGTGATGTCTGGCTGGGAGGCCGTGTGAGCGCTCATGCCTGGCCGGGCGAACGCAGCGCGGCGTCCCTGCGGTCTTGCCGCAGTAGGCGCTGCCGTCGCCATGGTTGCTGTGTAGCGCCGCACCGATGACGGCACATTCGGGTATCAGGGGGCCCGCAGCAGGGCTGACGGACCGGCTCAGCCAACGCGGCGTACTTGATCGGTTCGTTGCTGGCGTGCGGGCCGGTGAGGGCCGGGCCCTGGTGGTGCGCGGTGAGCCCGGCGTAGGCAAGACCGTGCTGCTTGACTACCTGGCCGGGCGGGCCTCAGGGTGCCGGGTAGCGCGGGCCGTGGGAGTGCAGCCGGAAATGGAGCTGGCTTTCGCGGGGCTGCATCAGCTGTGCGCGCCGATGCTGGATCATGCCGAGTCTCTTCCCGTTCCGCAGCGTGAGGCGCTGCGGACCGCGTTTGGCCTCAGCGCCGGTCCAGTGCCGGACCGCTTCTTGGTTGGCCTGGCCGTGCTCGGTTTGCTGTCCGAGGCGGCCGGTGAACGTCCGCTGATCTGCGTAGTCGATGACGCGCAATGGCTGGACCGCGCCTCGGCGCAGGCGCTGGGGTTCGCGGCGCGTCGGCTGGCGGCCGACCCGGTGGGCCTGGTGTTCGCGGCGCGGGTTCCGGGCAAGGACGTAGCCGGGCTGCCAGAGCTCGTGGTGGAGGGCCTGGCCGAGGACGATGCGCGGCAGCTGCTGGAGTCGGTGCTGACCGGGCCGCTGGACGCCCGGGTCCGGGACCAGATCATCGCCGACACGAACGGGAACCCGCTGGCGTTGCTGGAGTTGCCGCGAGGGCTGACGCCGACGCAACTGGCGGGCGGGTTCGGGCTCAGCAGCGCGGTGCCGCTTGCCGGGCGGATCGAGGAGAGCTTCGGGCGGCAGCTGGAGACGTTGCCAGCGCAGACTCGGCGGCTGGTGCAACTCGCGGCGGCCGATCCGTCGGGCGATCCGGTGCTAGTGTGGCGGGCGGCCGGGCGGCTCGCGATCGGCGCCGGGGCGGCGGAGCCGGCCGTGGAGGCGGGGCTGGCAGAGTTCGGCGCGCGGGTGCGGTTCCGGCATCCGCTGGTGCGCTCGGCGGCCTACCGGTCGGCATCGGTCCAGACGAGGCAGGAGCTGCACGGCGCGCTGGCCGAGGTCACCGACCCGGCTGTCGATCCTGATCGGCGGGCCTGGCACCGTGCCCAGGCGGCGCCGGGCCCAGATGAGGAAGTCGCTGCCGAACTTGAGCAGTCCGCAGGCCGGGCCCAGCGCCGCGGAGGTTTCGCGGCGGCCGCCGCGTTCCTGGAGCGGTCCGTCGGGCTGACGCTCGACCCGGCGCGCCGCACACAGCGGGCGCTGGCTGCAGCGCAAGCCAAGTACCAGGCTGGCGCACTTGACGCCGCGCTCTTCCTGCTGGCCATTGCCCAGGCCGGGCCGCAGGATGAACTGCAGCGTGCCCGCGGCGACCTGCTGCGCGCGCAGATCGCGTTCGCCTCGAGTCATGGCCGTGACGCGCCTCCGCTCATGCTCAGTGCGGCCAAGCAGCTCGAGGCGCTGGATGTCGGGCTGGCCCGCGAGACCTACCTGGAGGCGTTCACCGCCGCGCTGTTCGTCGGCCGCCTGTCTCCGGCGGTCGGAGACGTGGCCAGAGCCGCACGTATGGCGCCCGCGCCACTGGCCCCGGCTCGCGCCCCCGACCTACTCCTGGACGGCCTGGCGCTGCTGGTCACGGAGGGCTATGCGGCCGCGACGCCGACCCTCAGACGGGCGCTACTCGCCTTCCGCGGTCAGGACATCTCGGCGGAGGAGGGGCTGAGCTGGCTGTGGCTCGCCGGACGGGTGGCCATGGCGCTGTGGGACGACGAGACATGGCATATCCTGGCCAGCCGTCACATCAAGCTCGCGCGCGACGCGGGGGCACTCAGTGAGCTCCCCCTCGCGGTCCGGTCCCGCATCCTCCTGCACGCACACGCAGGTGAGCTGGCAGAGGGCGCGGCGCTCATCGCGGAGGCGCAGGCGGTCGCCGACGCGACCGGGAGCCAGCTCGGGCCCTACGGTGCCCTGGGCGTGGCCGCGTGGCGGGGCCGGGAGGCCGAGACCACCGAGCTCATCC
>JBAUAY010000589.1:0-4502 GCA_049676235.1 Streptosporangiaceae bacterium | reverse complement strand
GGGTACCGGCGAATTCTCGTAGGGCGGAATCCCCTAGCGTCCTGGACTCCTTCTGCATGAGCTTGGCCTGGAACACGTAGATGACTTCCAGTGTGGAATCAACATAAATGCCATCGATGCCCTTGTCGTCTGTCCCATCGCAGATCGAGTCCTCTACGTGCAACTGATCAAGACGGAAGTAGTTCTCCAAGAACCATCCCAGGAAGGACCGAGAATCAGTTCGGCCCGACACTTTATGCTTGCCGAAGTGCTCTAGTATCCGCGGATAGGTCAGGTTGAGTGAGGTCACGCCCATGAGGCTATCGCTAATAGGACCGATAGACCCGTCCTTTGCGATATTCCTGGTCGCTAAGCTCACCAAGTCTTGCCGCCCAGCGCATGATGTGCAGATGATCGGCCTCGATCAGGTCGATGATGTCGCACATCTGGGCCTACCTCCCGCGGACCCCGATCGCGCCGGGAGACCGGACGGTCTGCGCGGTCTGCGCGGAGACAAAGGCAGGCCTACTCGATGCGCCGCTGGTCGCCATGCTTCGTGCCACGGCCGGGCGGATCTGCGGTGACAGGGTGGCTGCGCGGCGAGGTCCGGCGCAGCAGCAGAAAAGTGCAGCAACTAGGCCGACTCACATGTGACCTTCATCGACCCGATCCGACCCTCTGGCCTGCGCCAGCGACCTTCATTGACCTCGATGCCACTAGCTACGGATCTGTGGTCCGACGCACGGCTCTGTTCGGGAGCTCGCAGGAACTGAGTGACGAAGTGAGTGACAATCGCCACGGCCAGCGGTGGACGCCAGCGGACACCCACGGACAGTCTGTCCCAGGCCAGGCGTGCTGCGACGCTGGCAGTCCGCGTCTGTACTTGGCTTCGGGACGAAGAGGCCACTCCAGGCCCTCAGAAGCCCGAAAATGTCGGCGCTGTAGGCCAGGATGGCTCTGGATGGCCCATCGAGGTCCAAGGAGGCAAGGCTATGGCGGACAACAGGGCCTGGCCCGACGGCGTACCCGACGACATCATCTGGGTTGACGTGCTCGGCGACAGGGTCTGGCTCGACGTGCCCTATGCAGAAAAGGATGAGGCGAAGGCGCAGGGGGCTCGATGGGACCCGGCGGCCAGACGGTGGTACGCTCCTCAGCCGGGCATGACCGCTCTAGAGCGCTGGCAAGCTTTGCCGGATGTGCCGGATCTGCTTCCTGGGGAGGACCGAAATTTCGGCTCCGGTCTGTTCGTCGATCTGGTGCCGAGTAGCTGCTGGTTCACCAACGTACGGTCATGTGTTGGCCAGCGTGACTGGGAGCGTCTACGCAGGATGATCATCAATAGGGCAGGCCGACGGTGCGAGGAATGCCACCGCGGCGAGGACCGGGAGTCTCGCCGGTGGCTCGAAGTGCATGAGCGCTGGGCATACGACGATAAAGCTAAGGTGCAGGCGCTACGTCGGCTGATCTGTCTTTGTACGGATTGCCACACCGCTACGCATTTCGGCCTGGCATCTCTAAACGGAAAAGACGGCGAAGCATTCGAACATCTATGCGCGGTTACCGGCCAGCCTAAAGGCGAGGTCGAGCGCCAGATCGATGCCGCGTTCGAACTCTGGGCAGGGCGTTCCCTCGTCAAGTGGGAGCTTGACCTCAACATTCTGCTCAATGCTGGCATCACCGTTACGCAGCCGCCTTCCGCCAACGAACGCGCGGAGGTGGCAGATCGGATCCCAAAGCTTTGAATAATGCCTCTGGCGGGTTCCACCTAGATTAACGGGTCGACCTCGATAGTCACGTTGGCAGGGAGGCTATGTATGTCTAACCTACCCGCCGCGAGCTTGGCCTCAAGAAGGCCGCGCCAGCGAATCGACCGGGAGACACACCATGGTGAGTGATCAGACGAGCTTGACTCCCCGCCCCGCGAGCGGAAGGTCAGGTCGCCAGGTAAGAGGCCAGTTGCTAACGCTCTGCTAACAACGGCTGTGGATACGTGGGGACGGCTGTGGACGCTAAGGTACCCTGACATGCCGCCTGGCCTGCTCGGGCGGACTGTGGTGGACTCTTGTGGACCGGGAAATCCTTCTGAAAAGCGGAAGGTCGACAGTTCGATCCTGTCCCTGACCACACAGTGTCTCTGATCTGCGGAAACGCCACCTGACGGAACCGGGTGCGGCGTCCGTGCGATGCGCACAGCGCTTATCGAGCTTCCTTGCATCGCGCGACCATCACGAGCACGATCAGCGAGAGTGACCGCAGGTCGGCCACACCTCTCTGGAGGCAACATATCGAATCCGTATTCCACCGGTTCTCCGTCGGCGAGTGCCAGGTCGCGCACCGAACAAGCGGTTATGCGCAGGCTCCCGGAGCCCGCCACCAGCGGTAATGGAGTATCCCCAGGTGGTGTCCCCGAGGGCAGGCTGGCGGCTATCCGCCAGCCTCCGTCCGGTACGGGCCCGGTGTTCAGCTGGCCGCCATGAGCGTTGACCCGTTCGGTCATCCCGGGCAGCCCGGCACCGCCGCAGCCGTCAAGTTCGAGGGGCGTGGATCTGGCTGGCCCGTTGATGATGTCGACGTTCAGGCCGGTGGCTGTCACCTCAAGGGTCACCGATACGGGTGCGCCCGGGGCGTGCTTCATGGCATTGGTAAGCCCTTCCTGGATGATTCGCAGGGCGTCGGCGGCCAGGGCAGGGGAGGGCACGTGGTGTCCGGCCCTGCGGAAGGTGACATCGGTTCCGGTCGCCCTGACTGCGTCGACCAGGTGGCCGGCGAGTTCGAGGAGTGAGTCAGGCGACGTGCCGTCGCGGCCAAGCAGCGTCGCGGCCCGGGTGATCTCCTCACCGGCCCGGGCCGCCGCGGTCATGATGTCGGCGAACGTGGCCGCCATCGACTCTTGCCGCGTCAGGCTGCGCACCTGACCGGCCCTGGCCTGGATCACCACGGCCGTCAGCCAGTGGGCTACGGTGTCATGGAGTTCTCGCGCTAGGTGAACCCGCTCGTAGCGGACCGCCTCGTCCGCGTACCGCGATCGTTCTGCCTCAAGCAGCTCTCCTGCCTCAGTAAGCTCCGCAGCCAGCCGCCGGCGTGAGCGGACGAACTCTCCGGCCGCCCAGGGACCGAACGTGACCATCAGGAACAACGGGTTGAAGCTGGGATTGATGACCTCGGCCGTAGCCGCCAGCAGCGCTGGCCCCGCGATCGTGCGCCGCCACCCCCCGGCGTCACCCAGGCGGTAGCTGAGCACGAACGTCACGGCAAGAACCGGAATGAGATAGACCAGGCTGGCGGTGCCGCCGCGCGATCCTGCGGCGGCGATGATCAGCGCGGCCGCTATCGTCACGGCGAGCAGATGACGGGCCCGCCAGCACAGGCACACCGGCAGGAGCAGAGCCAGGTAATCCATGGCCGGGCCTAGGGTCCAGCAGCCGGCTGGTGCCGCAGGTCCTGGATCAGCGCACGGATCACCGAGAGGCTATCTCGCCCGCACGCCTCGATCTCGGTGAACGCGGCACGTGCCAGTTCCGGATCGGCGGGCCTACCGGGAGAAGCCGTGGCGTGGTGGCCGTTCCTGGCCGCAGCGGAGATCCGGTCGAGATTGAGCCGGAGCAGCACATCCAGGGCACCGGTCACACGTTCTCTTTCCACCAGGACGGACAGCGCTGCCGTGCGCTCCCGCTGCGCGGCTAGGTCCGCGTTGCGGCGGCGCAGATCCGCGATCGCCTCCAGGCGCTGGCCCGCCAGGCGTCCTACCACGCAGAAGGCGAGGATCGCCGGGACGCCGAAAATGAGGAATCCCGGGCCGAGGTTGGGGTCGGAGAACGCCTGAGCCACGGCCGCCATCAGGGCCAGGACGATGGATAGGGCGGTACGCCGGCTCCAGGGCCGCGCGCCAGCGCAGGCGGTGGCGTAAAGCAGCGCCGGGAGCGTGCCGCCGCAGCGCACCATCGACCCGAAGATCAGGCCGTTGAGCACCGCCGCCGCGAGCAGCACCGCTAGGGTCAGCGTCGGCGCCCGGTACGCCCACGCGATGGGTACCGTCATCGCCAGCACCCCGGCCGCCGCCGCCACGCCGCCGTGAGGATGACCGGTGTGAGTGATACCGAGGACCAGTACGGCCGCGAAGGCGCTGAGTCCTGCGGCGAGGACGATCCCGGTCGCTGCCCAGGCGCGCCCGGCTGACGGGAGTACCCCGGGCTTAGCAGCGCTCACTGCCCTAACGGTACGCTCCGATCGGTGGCCGAGACAGACCTGATCACGATCGTGGTCGCAGATGACCAGCGCCTTATCCGCGACGGCATCCGCGTCATCCTTGACCATGAACCGGGAATGCGGGTGGTCGGCGAGGCGTCTGACGGGCTGGAGGCGGTCGGCGTCGTCGCGCGCCTTCGTCCCCGTGTGGTGCTGATGGATATCCGGATGCCTGTGCTGGACGGCCTGGAAGCGGCCAGGCGGATCCTCCAGGGGTCCCGGGCCACCAGCGTGCTGATGCTGACCACCTTCGACGACGACGAGTACATCTACCG
>JBAUAY010000588.1:0-3752 GCA_049676235.1 Streptosporangiaceae bacterium | reverse complement strand
CATCATCGCCGCCCCGAAGCCCTGGGCGAGCCGGGCGCCGACCAGCAGCCCCTGGCTGTCGGCCAACCCGCAGGCCAGCGAGGAGGCCGCGAACAGCGCGGTCCCGGCGATCAGCAGCCGCCGCCGCCCCAGCAGGTCCCCGGCCCGACCTCCCAGCAGCAGGAACCCGCCATAGGTGATCAGATAGCCGCTGACCACCCACTGCAGGTTCTGCACCGTGAACCCCAGATGCGTACGGATGGTCGGCAGCGCGACGTTCACGATCGCGCCGTCCATGACGTCCAGGAACGTCACCGCGCACAGCAGCGCCAGCGTGACCTTGCCGCGCCCGGTCGCCAGGAACGACCCCTCCGGCGGCGCCGTCGATGCGGTCATGGCGCTGCTCATGACCCGGCGGCTTCCATCACGGGGCCGACCTCGACCCCCCCGCCGACCCGCAGCACCGGGCAGTCCTTGGCCAGCGCCAGCGCGGAGTCCGTGTCCTCGGCGGACACCACCGAGTAGGCGACCATCCGGGAGCCGCTGCCGCCGACCTCGCCGAGCGAGGCGTAATCGGTCACCGCGTGGCCGACGTCCACCAGGGCCGAGCCCAGCCCGCCGAACCAGGCCTGCCACTCGGCCGGTGTCCCGGCGTTGGGCCTGTAGTCGGAGGGCACACGGAAGGAGAAAACGTACTTGGCCATGATCTGTGGTCCTGTTCTGTATCCGGGGCGCGCCCGGACTGGGACCGCCTCCAACCGGGTAGATGCCACCGCCCGGCCCGAATTGGGCGTGCAGACACCGCCCAATTCGCGGGGCCGGCAGCGTCGGTACTTTCAGAGGAGCCGAAAGCGGAAAGAAGAAAAGCGAGGGTGCATGGAGACATCGGACCTGATCGCCAGGGCCAGGGCCGGCGACGACAACGCGTTCCGCGAACTGGTCGAAGTGCACTCCCACGAACTGCAGGTGCACTGCTACCGCATCCTCGGGTCACTGCAGGACGCCGAGGACGCGCTCCAGGAGACCCTCGTGTCCGCCTGGCGTAACCTGGGCGACTTCGGCCAACGGTCCTCGCTGCGGACCTGGCTGTATCAGATCGCGACCAACCGGTGCCTGAGCATGCTGCGCGCGGACAGCAGGCGGCCCCGCACCGCGACCCAGATCCCCAACCTGACCCTGCCCGAGCCGACCGGCGTCAGCGACGCTCCGCCGTGGCTGGAACCCTACCCCGACGTGCTGCTGGACAACCTCGTCGACCAGGCGCCCGGTCCGGAGACCCGCTACGAGACGACCGAGGCGATCTCGCTCGCGTTCATCACCGCCTTGCAGCTACTGCCGCCGCGGCAGCGCGCCGTACTCGTGCTGCGCGACGTGCTCGGCTACCACGCCGGCGAGGTGGCCAAGATGCTCGATGCCACCCAAGAATCGGTTCAAAGCGCCCTCAAACGAGCACGAGCCACGGTCGACAGCCACCTGGCGGACTCAGGCAGCAGCAGGCCCGCGCGCCAACCGGACACCGCGGCCGAACGCCACCTCGTCGCCCAGCTGACCGACGCCCTCGAACGAGCCGACCTCCAGGCCCTGGTGGGGCTGCTCGCCGAGGACGTCCGAGTCTCCATGCCGCCCGCGATGCTGGAGTACCGGGGCATCGACCTGGCCCGTCAATTCTTCGCAGCCATCACCCTCCGGGCCGGCCGGTCCTACCGGGTGGTGCCGACCCGCGCCAACGGCCAGCCGGCGTTGGGTATGTATATGGCCGATCCCCACACAGGTGTCTACCGGGCCTACGGACTGCATGTCGTCACGATCGCCGACGACCGCATCACCGCGGTCACCGGCTTCCACGCGAGCGTGATGCCACGGTTCGGGCTGCCTCGGACGCTTCCCGGAACGGACTGAAAGACCAATTCGTCAGCAACGTGAAAGCCGCTGGACCCCGCGCCCGGCTCGGCCAGGATGCGCCCGACCACCCGCTCGGCCGCGATCAGATCGGCAGGCTCGAGCTCGATGTCCACCAGCTGTTTACGCAGGTGCTCGGCCTGCCCAGCGAGCTCGTCGCAGCGTTGCCCGATCCGATCGAGCATCCAGCCCACCGCTCGCCCCTCCCGCCCGAAATTGTTATCAGCGCCCACGTCCATGCGCCTGGCATCGGAGCCGCTCTCCCTGCGCAGTCCCGGCCTGCACGAGGCGGCCCGGCGCACTCGGCTTGGAAACGGCCAGACGCGGGGCCCGCGCCGTTTCGGGTGTGTGTAGCCCGGCCTGATCGGGGCAGGTGCAGCAGGTCCGCATACGCGATTCCTGCTGAGGAGAGTTCTTCCGTGACTTTCATTCCGGACATCATGCTGAACAATGGTCAGACGTTCCCGCAGTTCGGCTTCGGCGTCTTCCAGATCGAGCCGAAGGACACGGTGGTGGCGGTGAGCACGGCGCTCGAGGCCGGGTACCGGCACATCGACACTGCCGAGATGTACGGCAACGAGGCCGAGGTGGGCGAGGCCATCGCCAGGTCGGACCTGGATCGCGGCGAGGTCTTCGTCACCAGCAAGCTGAGCAACGATGCGCACGAGCCTGACGAGGCCCGCCAGGCCTTCGAAGGGACGCTCAAGGCGCTCGGCACCGAGTACGTCGACCTGTTCCTGATCCACTGGCCGCTGCCGACCCGGTACGGCGGCGACTTCGTCCAGACCTGGCGGACGCTGGAGGAGTTCTACCGCGAGGGCCGCGCCCGGTCCATTGGCGTCTCGAACTTCCAGCCCCACCACCTGCGGCGGCTGCACGGTGAGACCCAGATCATCCCGGCCGTCAACCAGATCGAGGTGCACCCGTACCTGACTCAGGATGACGTGCGCGCCTTCTGCACCGAGCACCAGATCGCGGTCGAGGCCTGGTCGCCGCTGGGACAGGGCGGCGTGCTCGGCGACCCGGTCATCCGGTCCATCGCCGCGCGGACCGGCAAGACCCCGGCTCAGGTCGTGCTGCGCTGGCACATCCAGCGGAGCGACATCGTGTTCCCCAAGTCGGTCACCCCGGACCGGATCCGGGAGAACATCGACATCTTCGACTTCGAGCTGTCCGCCACCGACGTCGAGGACATCACGGTGCTGAACAAGAACGAGCGCACTGGCCCTGACCCAGACAAGTTCGACGGCCGGTAGCCCGGCGGCTGCCCCGGTCCCTAGCCCGGCTGAACAAGGTGAGCGTGAACCGGCTTACCCGGCACATCGCACCGGTGCTGCCGGGCTTCGGGGTCGTGGTCCAGCGGGGGCCGACTGGCCAACCTCGGGCGCGCGGGTCGCGCTGCTTCCGGCCCGGCGGGCCAGGGGAGTGCTGCAAGCCAGTCGGCAAGTGCTGTGCTCTGGCGTACCGCAGCGGGGAGTCCGACTGTGGACGGGCTCGCTCAGGTGCTCCATGCAGCAAGGCCCCCCGCCGCGGCGAACAGGTGCCTGTCCGTGTCGCCTCGGAGTGCGCGGAGTCTTTGAAGTCCGCCGGGAAATGTCGCGGTGGATGTCGAGAACCCGCGCGCGGCTTCGTCCCGGAGTGAACACGGCCACAATGGGCCGTAACGCACTAAGGAGAACATGAATGACCAAGTACCTGCTGCTCAAGCACTACCGGGGCGCGCCGGCAGCGGTCAACGACGTGCCGATGGACCAGTGGACGCCGGAGGAGCTTTCGGCCCACCTGCAGTACATGCAGGACTTCGCCGCTCGGCTCGAGGGCACCGGCGAGTACGTCGACGGTCAGGCGCTCTCCCCGGAGGGCACGTTCGTCCG
>JBAUAY010000587.1:0-14431 GCA_049676235.1 Streptosporangiaceae bacterium | reverse complement strand
GCCATCCACCGGGCCATGTCGTCCAGCGTCCGGCCGCGCCGCCGCGCGACCGTCCACACCGCGGACAGGCCGAGCTGGAGCGAGGCGATACCGCCCCAGGCGGCACCGAAGTCCCCCGAGCCGAGGGACTTAAGCTCGGGCGGACAGGGCGAATGGTCGGAGACAACGCAGTCGATCACACCCGCTTCGAGCCCGCGCCACAGCGCCTCGCGGTTGACCGAGTCCCTGATCGGCGGGCAGGACTTGAACTCGGTGGCGCCGTCTGGCACCTGCTCGGCCGCGAAAAAGAGATAGTGCGGGCAGGTCTCGGCGGTCAGCCGGATGCCGGCCGCCTTGGCGGCCGCGATAATGGCCACGCATTCAGCCGCGGACAGGTGAACGATGTGGGCTCGCGCCCCGGTGGCGGCCGCGGCCGAGATCACCTTCTCGATCGCGCGGCGCTCGGCGACCGGCGGCCTGGACGCCACGAACGAGCCGAAATCCCGGCCGGACGCCTGCTTGATCTCCGCCCCGTCTTCGGCGTGCACGATCAGCAGCGCGTCCACTCCTGCGAGCGAGCCGAGCACGGACCGTAGTTCCGCGACCTCGAGCGGCGGGAACTCGGGTACGCCGGAGTCGAGCAGGAAGCACTTGAACCCGACCACCCCGGCCTCGTACAGCGGCATCAGCGAGCCCTCGTTGCCCGGTACCGCCCCGCCCCAGAACGCCACGTCGACCCGGCATTTCCCGGCCGCTGCGGCGCGCTTTTCCTCGAGCGCCGCCACCGTGGTGGTGGGCGGGAGCGAGTTGAGCGGCATGTCGCAGATCGTGGTCACCCCGCCGGCCGCGGCCGCGCGGGTGGCGGTGGCGAACCCCTCCCACTCGGTCCGGCCGGGCTCGTTGACGTGCACATGCGTGTCGACCAGGCCCGGCAGCAGCGCGAGGTCGCCGAGGTCGACATCGCGATCGGCGTCCAGCCGCGCGCCGTAGTCCTCGGTGGCCGCGATGGCCTGGCCGCTGACCGCGATCGCCGCTGCCCGTGTCCCGTCAGGCAGCACCGTCCGCCGGGACCGGACCACCAGGTCATACTGCACAGCCGCCAGTCTCTCACGTGCCCTGCCGCTCGCCTCCAGGGCGCAGTCTTCTACGCCGCCGACCACGACGGCGACACCGTCGACGTGGTGTCAGGCACGTTCAGGCCGGGCACCGTGTTCGTGGCGGTGACCCCGTGCGATGCGAGCAACGCGCCCGCCACCTGCCCGGGCCCGGGTTCCCGGCGAACTACCTGGGCCAGCTGAACATGGACACCGGCCAGATCACGCCGGTGAAGGTCCACGGCGCCCGCCTCGAGCCGCAGGGCATGATCTTCGTCGCCAGCTGACCACCGAGCCGGCGAACCGTACCTGATCGTCGGCGCGATGGCGGGCGGCTCGGCGGATCAGCTTCCCCGGTAGGTGGAGTAGGCGAACGGGCTGAGCAGCAGCGGCACGTGATAGTGCTCGTCCCGTTCGGTCATCTCGAAGGTGATCGTCACCTCCGGGTAGAACGACGCCGATCCGCGCGCGCCGAAGTAGGCTCCGGTGGCGAACGTGATGCGGTAGACGCCAGGTTCGAACTGCCCCGCGCCCTCGGTACCGGGCAGGCGAAGCCGCCCGTCGGTGCCGGTCTGCCCCTGGCCGGCCGGCACCCACCCGCCGTCGCCGCCGCGTTCCAGCCGGACCCGGACCTCCGCCGCGGGGCGCCCGGTCGTCGCGTCGAGAACGTGCGTGGACAGCGTCACAAGCCCAGCACCTTCGTCATCCGCAGCCGGGTTATCTTCAGCAGTTCCGCACGCACCACGGTCCGTTCGGCCTCCTGATCGTTCCCGAGCCTGGCCCGCAGGTTGGTGAGCATCTCCTGGCCGCTCGCGCCGCTGGCACAGATCAGGAAAATGTGACCGAAGCGCTTTTCGTAGGCGAGATTGCCTTCCGCTAGCGCCTGCCGTACCTGGTCGCTGGCCGCCGCGGCTCCCGACTGCTCCGCGGCCGACATCCCCCTGCTGGCGGCACGATCGCCGATGCGCGGATGCCCGTTCATGCTCTCGACGATATCGTCCCAGGTCAAAGCGTCGAACGCGGTGTCAACGGCGGCGAGGAGCGCGGCCGGATCCTGGTAGGGCCGGCCGTCGGCGATCGCCTTCGCGAACGCCCTCGACGCGCAGCACGCCAGGACGTCACGCTCGGCGTCCTGCGCCCGGGCCGCGTTGAAGGAACTGAGGGTCGCGGGCACGGGCGGGCTCAGGTTTGCCATGCGAACATCCAATCAGGCCCGGTCAAACAGCCGGTAGCCGCCCGTCAACTGAATCACCGGTAACCTGACTCAGGGCCTTTTGTAGCTTTCGCCAAACAATGACCGGTTAAGGTGCGCGGGAACGCTCCGCTGAGGGAGGTGATTCCGTGCGGGTCAGGGACCTGCTCGATGTGCCTGGTCTCGGCCTCAGCCTGCTGACCGACGCTTCGGGCATGGACCGGACGATCCGGCACGTGTACACCACCGACCTGCCTGATCCCAGCCGTTATCTCACGCCAGGAGACCTGGTGCTGACCGGCCTGATCTGGTGCCGCGAGCCTGGCGACGCCGACCTGTTCGTGTTCGCCCTGGTCAAGGCGGGAGTCGCCGCGCTTGGCGCGGGGGAGGCCCTGGGCCAGGTGCCGACCGAGGTGATCCAGGCGTGCGGGCGGCACGGCATCGCCCTGCTCGCCGTGCCGGCCGAGACCTCGTTCGCCGCCGTCACCGATGAGGTGGGACAGCGGCTGAGCGGCGACCGGGCGACCGCGATGACCCGCGTCCTCGGGCGGCGCAGGCTGCTGCTTTCCGCCGTGGCCGAGGGCGCCGGGCTGGACGCGATGTTCCGCCTGATGGGCCGCGAGCTCGGGGTCGAATGCTGGCTGCTGACCGGGCTGGGCCGAGTCGTGGGCGGGACCGGCGCCGCCCTGCCCGAGCCGCTCGCGCTCCGGCTGGCGCGGGAGTACCTCAAGGCGGACCGGCTGCCCGCCCCCGCCGAGGTGAGCGCGACGGGGGCCGGCGCAGGGAAGTACACGCTGTTCGGGGTGGGCGGCGAGCCGAGGATCACCAGCTGGTTCCTCGTCTGCGCGGGACGGGAGCAGGACTGGCCGCACGAGCTCCGGGAATCCGTGGCCGAACTGGCCGCAGACGTGGCGCTGGAGCGGGCCAGGCTCGATGCCGGCCGGACCGGCGAGCGCAAGCTCGCCGAGGCGATCGTCACCATGCTCGCGTCCGGCGGTGGCGACGGTGCCGCGTCGGCTGAGATCGCCTCGCTGATGCGCGCGGCCGGGCTGCCTTCCGACGGACGCTACCTGGTCGCCGCGATGAGTGCGGAGGCGGACCGGGTGACCGGCGCGAACGCCGATCGCTGGCGCTGCGACCTGGCCGGGGAACTGGTGATGCCCATCGCGGAGGGCGCCCTCGTCGCGCCGCTCGGCGACGAGATCGTCCTGCTGGTCCCTTCCCCATGCGGCGCTGCCCCCGACGACACCCCCTCAGCGCTCCTGTTCGCGGCCGCGATCCTGAGGGCGCAGCCAACCCTGGAGTTCGACCGATCCCGGGTCAGGCTCGCCGTCGGGGTCAGTGCGCCGGCCGAGGGCGTGACCGCGCTGTCCGGCGCGTGGCACGAGGCCGGCAGCGCGCGGCGGTTGGCCGCGATCCGCGGCACCACAGCCGTCTCGGTCGTGATCAGCGACGAGGTGGCCTCACACGAACTCCTGCTGGCCACCGTCCCGGCCAGCGTCCTGCGGTCCTTCCGCGAGCGCCTGCTCGGCCCGCTGGTGGCCTACGACGACCGTCACCGGGCCGAGCTGCTATCGACGCTGCGGGAGTTCCTCGCGTGCTCCGGCTCGTGGAACGCGTGCGCGGCGAAGATGTACGTGCATGTCAACACTGTGCGCTACCGGATCAGGCGAATCGAGGAGCTGACCGGGCGTGACCTGTCTCACCTGGAGGACCAGGTGGATTTCTTCCTTGCCCTGCGGATTCGCTAGCTTTGTCCGGGTGGTGGTGATCCGGGCCGGTTCGGCGGCGGACGCGGCGCAGATTGCGGCCGTGCAGCGGGAAGGCTGGTTCGCGGCCTATGAGGGCATCATCCCGGCCGAGATCATCGACCGCGTCACCACTCCCGACCACGGCGCCCGCGTGCGGCAGACGTTCCGGACCCGGCCCTGGCAGCGCATGCTCGTGGCCGTGGCCGCTGACCAGGAAGGCCCAGGGCGGGCCGGAGAGCCTGCCGCGCCCGGCATCGTCGGCTACGCGTCCTTCGGTCCGGAGACGGACGTGCTGAGCGCGCCGTGGCCGCATCCGCTGACCACGGACGGGGAGGGCGGCAGCGTCGCCGAGCTCTACGCGCTGTACGTCCGCCCGGCCTGGTGGTCGACCGGCACCGGCCGCGCGCTCATGGAGCGGGTCCTGGCCAGGACCTCTGCCGCCGGTTTCCCGTCCATCTCGCTGTGGGTCTTGCGGGACAACCGCCGCGCCCGCCGCTTCTACGAACGGGCCGGATTCGCGCCAGACGGTGCCACCAACGTGCTCGATCGCCTCGGCTGCGTCACCGAACTCCGCTACCGCCGCACCCTGATCCCCTAGCTGTACCGGCATTTATAACGAACGCTTCCGCTGTTGATAAAAGCCATCTCTTGGACTTCTGAGTCGCGCCGCGGCACGCTGGAAGAAGCCAGACGACAGGAAGGACCGTGTCATGACGGACGCCACGGCCGCCGCCGCTACCTACTTCGATGCCTGGAAGGCGCGTGACTTCGCCCGGCTGCGTTCGGTGCTGGCCGACGACGTGGACTTCGCCGGGCCGTTCGCGAGGGTGAAAGGCGGCGATGACTGCCTGCGGGGGCTGCAGGGCATGGCGCAGATCATGACCGGCCTCGAGGTGCGCCGGGTATTCCACGACGGGCCTGACGTGCTGACCTGGTTCGACCTGGCCACCAGCGTCGCCGAGACCGTTCCGGTGGCGAACTGGATGCGCGTCGAGGGCGGCAAGATCACCCGGATCAGGGTGGCCTTTGACGCTCGGGGCATCGCCGGCGGGTCATGACGGAAGCACTGCCATCCGCGCAGGCGCTGCGTCCCGGCTGCCTACTCTGTGAGCGTGCTTTAGTCACCGTAACCGTAGCCGCCGCCCCCGCTGCCGTTCGGAGACGGGCTGGCTGCGGGCGCCGCAGCGCCCGAGACCGTGACTTCGTGCCATCTCCCCCCGGATGCGTTCAAGCCGTTCCCCTTGGCCTGGTGGGGAACAGTGTCCACGCTGGCGGTATACAAAGGATGCCCATCGTAGGTCGCCTGGACCGAGCCGTCCGAACGGGTGATCCAGCCGAGGGCGCCGATCACGCCCGCGCCCGCCCTCGCCGGCCCGGTCACCGGCGGCCAGCGCTGGGCGCAACTGCCGGTGCAGTTCGACTTGGCCGCGGTATCGGGGGCGACCCAGTAGAGCGTGAATCCCGCGGCGTTGGCGAGCACGCCAACCCCGCCGATTTCCTCGGTCCGCAGGAGGGTCCCGGATGCGGTCGGCCCCGATGGAGCGGAGACCGGGTGCAGCCCCCATCCGGTGGCGACCGCGGCCGCCAGCACGGCCGCGGCCGCAGCCAGCGCCCGTCGTCGCCGGAGTCGCCGCCGGGCCATCTGGCCGAGTACCCGGCCCAGCAGCGCCTCCCCGGCATCCCGCTCGTGCGCTGCGGTATTCTCATCCGACGGCTGGGCGGCCGCCTGGACAGGCGGTCTGCGCAGCAGGGCGGGCAGCACGGCCAGGCCGGCCAGTTCGCCCCTGCACCGTTCACAGGAGGTCAGGTGCCGCACCACCACCGCGCGATCGGCCGGGGCGATCGCGCCGGTGAGATACACGCCCAGCTGGGGTCGGATATCGGCGCATTCACCCGCCCTGCCCATATGGCCGCACCAGCCTCTACGGCACCGGCCGGCCTGACGCGGCTTCCCGGGGTGGTTAGCGAACGCATGGCGCATCCGGCAGCCATGTCCCGTCTACCAGATATAACGCCCATATCCGGCTGGCAGTTCACCTAACCGTTGCGCTAGTTAGCTGTCCCGATGGCCGGTGACCCCGAGCTTCCGGCAGAGCGGCGCTAGTCCCGGGCCGGGCGAGCACTCGTGGTTCGCTGCCACCATGGCTCGTTCGGCCGGAAATAGGGCCATTGAGGTGCGGAGCGGCACTGGTGCTACGGCGCCGCCGCTGAGAGCCTGGCCGCATGCCGCGCCGCCTGATCCAGCTCTTCACCGGGCTCGTCCTCTACGGAGTGAGCGACTCGATGCTGCTGCTGGCCGGGCTGGGCGTGGATCCGTGGGACGTGTTGCACCAGGGCCTGGCCCGGCGGACCGGCGTGCCCGTCGGGACCTGGGCGATCATCGTGGGGGCGGTGGTGCTGCTGCTCTGGATTCCGCTGCGGCAGCGGCCCGGCCTCGGCACGCTATGCAACGTCGTGCTGGTCGGCGCCGTCATCGATGGGGTCCTCGCCGCGGTCACGCCGCCGCACTCGCTTGCGGTGCGGGCCGCGGTCATGGTGTCCGGCGTGGCCCTGAACGGCGTGGCGACCGGCCTTTACATCGGCGCGGGCCTCGGACCTGGTCCCCGCGACGGGCTGATGACCGGGTACGCGGCCCGCGGTCATTCACTGCGGCTGGTGCGGACCTGCATCGAGGTGACGGTACTGCTGGCCGGCTGGCTGCTCGGCGGCACCGTCGGCGTCGGCACGCTGGTCTACGCGGCCTGCATCGGCCCGCTCGCGCACGTCTTCGTGCCGCTCTTCACCCGGTCAGCCCCGGCCAGACCGGCTCGAACCCCGACTTCGGCAAGTCCGTGAGCCCGGCCGCGAGCGCGGAAGATGGTCGAAGCTACAGTCGGTTGACGGAGGCACGGTACCGGCCATGGCCGTATCTTCGTCTTATCACCCGCGGACCCTGAGCTCGGGAGGGACTAACCATGCGCGCTGCGGGAGTACGCCATATCGACGGTGCTGTCGAGTTTCTGGAGCTAGCGGAACCGCGGGCGCTACGGGCAGACGAGATCCTGCTTGATGTCCGCGCGTGCGGAGTCGGCAACTGGGATGAGTTCGTCCGCACCGGCAGCTGGGATGTCGGCACCCGCCCCCCCATGGCCCTCGGCGTGGAAGCCGCCGGGGTGGTAGCCGCGGTCGGGACCTCGGCCGGCCGGTTTGCCGTCGGCGATCGCGTGGCGGCGCACTCGGCGCCGCTGCGCGAGCAGGGCGCCTGGGCCGAGTGGTTCATCGTCCCCGCCGCGCATTGCAGCGTGCTGTCGCCCGATGTGTCATTTGAGGTAGCCGGCGCGCTACCGGTTCCCGCGCTGACCGCCGACCAGGTGATGAGCGATGCGCTGAAGGTAGGCGCCGGGGAGACGGTGCTGGTAAACGGCGCGGGCGGAGTCACGGGGGGCCTGCTGGTGCAACTGGCCGCCCATCGGGGCGCGACGGTGATCGCCACAGCCGGCCACGAAAGTGCCGGGCGCATCGCCGCCCTGGGTGCCGCGCACGTCCTGGACTATCACCAGCCTGACTGGCCCGGACGGGTGCGCCAGCTGGCCAGCGGGGGCGTGGACGCGGCGGCCAACGCGGCCCGGTCGGGCGCCGGCGACGCGATGAAGGCGGTCAGGGACCGTGGCAGGCTGGCCACCATCACCTCGGACCCGCCTGCCGCGGCCAGGGGCATCACGGTCCTGGAGGTCGTGGTCGCTCCGGATGGAGCGCGGCTGCACGAACTGACCCGGCTGGCCGCTCGCGGCGTGCTGACCGTCTCCGAGGTTAGGCCGTATCCGATTGAACGGGCGAGTGCGGCGATGGCGCAGGTCAGGCACGGCGCCCACGGCGCGGCGATCGTGCTGCTCACCGGCCTGCGCGACGGTAGCTCACGATGACGGCGCCCAGGCTGGCCAGCTGGGACCAGCAGACGGGTGTCCTGCAGGCCTAAGAGCGCGCCCGCAGGGTCGCCACGCCCTCGCCGGCCAGGTCGTCGTCGGCCACCTTGCGCCCGGTCATCGCCATGACCAGGGACAAGACGGGACCCGACACCTCCGGTCCGGTGCCGTGAGTCCACTCGGCGTCTGTGGCGCGCAGTGTGAGCCCGGCAATGCGGCGCTTGGAGCCGATGAGCAGGTTGGAGCCCTGATAGAAGTCCGCCACCGTGACCACGGCGTCGGTGGGGTACTGGTGCTGGAGGCCGAGGGCACGGCGGATGTCCTCGCTGTGCACGATCACCTCGCCGAGCCAGGTCTGGTTCGGGCCCGGCGGGTGCTTCACCGAGTTCAGCACCGACTCGAAGTTGGCCAGCGTGTCGGCCGGGGTGGCGCCCCGCTGCGCGGCGACGCCCTTGTCCTGGACCTTATCGAAGCTGAACCCCGAGCCGATCATCTTGCCGAAGAACGCGGGCGGCGTCAGCTTGGCGGCGGAGGTCATGTGGGCGAGCACGTCGCGCACCGTCCAGTCGCCGCACAGCGAGGGCTTGGCCCAGTCCTCGTCGCTCAGGCCCCGCAGGTCGGTCGCGAGGGCCTTACGCTCGGCGTGTACCGCTGGCCAGACATCCATGAGTCCTCCCCCCGGACGGGCGTCGCGCCGGTCCGTATTGTTCGGTAATCGCTAAATTAGTTAAGAGCCGAACAAGCCGCAAGCGTATAGTTTCGCGGGTACGGGAGGCAAGGTGCGGGACATCCAGAAGGTGCTGGCGGCGCTGACCTCGCCCGTCCGGCGAGAGATCCTGGGACTGATCTGGGACCGGGAGCTTTCGGCGGGGGAGATCGCCGCCGCCTTCCCGGTGACCAAGCCGACGATCTCCCAGCACCTGGCCGTCCTGCGTGAGGCGGGCCTGGCCGAGAGCACCGCGGTCGGCACGTCACGCCGCTACCGGGCCCGCCCGGACGCTCTCCGCGGGCTGCGCGCCGCGCTCGGCAATGCGGCCAAGTGGATCAACGCCGACGATGACCCAAAGAGCCCCGAACGCGCGTCGTCGGACGTTCGCACCAAACCGGTGGTGGTGGCCAGCACCGACGTGGACACCAGCCAGGCGGTGACGTTCGCCGCGTTCACCGATCCTGTAATCTACTCCCGCTGGCTCGGCGTGCCCGTCACGCTCACCGGCGGGCGTTTCGCCTGCACGATGGAGTGGGGGACGAGCGTGCGCGGCCGGTACGAGCTGGTCTGCCCGCCGGAGCTGATCGTGATGCGCTGGGACTTCGAGGACGACAACGTGCCGGTCCCCGGCGGCGAGATGACCGGTTACCTCCGGATCCAGCCGGGGCCGGACGGCACGCACGTCGAGGTGCATCAACTGGTCGACACGCCCGCTCAGGCCGAATTCATGCAGGGGGCGTGGGCCACGGTCCTCGGCCGCCTCAAGGCCGGAGTAGCGCGTGCCTCCGACCCCGGCCAGTCCATGCCCCTCCGCCCCGCCCGTCCCAAGCTGATTCCATGATCGCGGACAGTTTTGGGCGTTATTTGCCCAAAACTGGCCATGATCACGAAAATGAGACGCCGGGGCGGACCATGGTGAACGCCGTCTCGTAGGCCGCTCCGACGTCGTCGAGGTCGGCGGGGCCGAGCGCAGTGGACAGGTTGATCATGCCCCGCGGGGTGGTGTAGACGCCGTTGAGCAGCAGGGCCAGATGCAGGTCGGCCAGCTGCCCGGGACCGTCCAGGTGCACGTTCATGATCGAGCCCGCCCGGGTGACCTCGGCCGGGATCCCAGCCACGGAGGCGCCCGCAAGAATCCGGCCTGCCAGGACAGCCGCCGCGTCGTTGAGCCGCGAGATCGCCGCCGCGTCGAGGTGCCGCAGGGTCATGACGCCGGCCACGGCGGCGGCCAGGTGGCCGTTGAAGGTCCCCGCGTGCGCGACGTAGCCGGGCGTCAGGGCCGCCACGGTGAGCTCGAGCAGGTCCGCCCGGCCGCCGACCGCGCCGATCGGGAAACCGCCGCCGATGATCTTACCGAGCAGCGTCAGGTCCGGCGTCAGCCCGAGCCTGCCCTGCTCGCCGCCCGGTCCGTTGCGAAGACCCTGCACCTCATCCAGGACGAAGAGCACGTCACGGTCCCGGGCCAGGCCGGCCACCGCGGCCAGGAATCCCGGCGCGGCCGGGCGCACCCCGCCCGCGCCGAGGAACGGTTCGGCGAACACCGCGGCGATGCCGTGACCGGGCTGGCCGAGCAGCGCCGCGACGGCGTCCAGGTCGTTCCACGGTGCCCGGACTACGTCGGGGGAGCCGGGTAGGAACAGCGTCGCGCTGCCGTGATACGCGCCGTCGAACATAAGCAGCCGTCGGCGCCCGGTCGCCCGCGCCGCGATCCTGGCCGCCAGCAGCGCCGCCTCGGTCCCGGAGTTGGTGAACCGCACCCGCTGCACCGAGGGCACCCGTGCGGCCAGCAGTTCGGCCAGGGCGACCTGGTGGGGATGGGGGCTCGCGAACGCGAACCCGCGCGGCAGCAACTCGGCCACTGCGTCGGTGACCGGGGCGAAGGCGCTGCCGTGCACCATCGCGGTGTAGTTGTTGACCAGGTCCAGGTAGCGGTGGCCGTCGACATCGGTCAGCCGGGCGCGGTGCCCTTCGGCGATGACCACCGGGTAGGGCGGGTAGCTGGTCACCGCCCGGGTCTCGCCTCCGGGCAGGATCCGCCGGGCCGCCTCGAACGAGGCCGCCGAGCCGGGCGTGCGGTCCCGGTAAGCGCGGACCAGGCCGTCGTCTGCGCTCACCGGGCGGCCGACGACGTCGCCGGGTGGGGCGGCGGAGGTCACCAGCCGCGTTCGCGCCACTCACCGAGGTGCGGGCGCTCCGCTCCCAGCGCGGTGTCCTTGCCATGCCCTGGGTACACCCAGGTCGGGTCGGGCAGCGGGCCGAACAGGCGCTCGGTCACGTCGATGAGCAGTGAATTGAAGTCCTCGGGCGAGTTCGTCTTGCCCACGCCGCCGGGGAACAGCGAGTCGCCGGTGAACACGTGCGGCGACCCGGCCAGCCTGCCGCCCGCGTCGTACAAGACGGCGAGGCTGCCCGGCGTGTGCCCGCGCAGGTGAATGAGGGACACAGCGCAATCGCCGAAGGTCAGCACCTCGCCGTGCTCAGCGCGGCGGCCGACCGGTACGGGCAGCTCATCCGCGTCGGCCGGATGCGCGACCACCACCGCGCCGGTGTGCTTCTGCACCTCGGGGAGCGCCTGCCAGTGATCGAAGTGCCGGTGCGTCGTCACGATCGTGCCGACGGGCGTGTCACCGATCATCTCGATCAGCCGGCCTGACTCGTTGGCCGCGTCGATCAGCAGCCCCTGGCCGGTACTCGCGCAGCGCAGCAGGTAGGCGTTATTGTCCATGGGACCCACGGCTATCTTGGTCACGGTCAGGCCGTCGATCTCCCGCGTGTCGGGCGGACCGCCGACACGTACTTCTCCGGTATAGGTCACTTTCAAAACCCTATACCGAACGGAGCTGGCGTCCCCCGCCAGCGCCGCCGCATTGCCCCGTGGTTTTACGCCCGTACCGGCTGGAGGCCCCGCGTGAAGATACTTGTCCTGGCCGGTCACCATGTTCGTGAGCTGCTGCCCTACCGGGAGTGTGCCGACGTCATGCGCGAGGCCCTGGCCGAGCTGGCCCGCGGCCAGATCCAGCAGCCGCTGCGGACGGTCGTCCGGCCGCGCGATGCGGCAGGCTTCATGGGCCTGATGCCCGCCTACTCTCCGGGCGCCGGCTACGGGCTGAAGGCCATCTGCGTCACGCCGGGCAACCCGGCCATCGGCAAGGACGCGCACCAGGGCGGCGTGCTGCTGTTCGACGTGCACACCGGGGAGCCGCTGGCGCTGGTCAACGCGTCGGCGGTCACCGAGATCAGGACCGCGGCCACCTCTGCCGTCGCCACGGACCTGCTGGCCAGCCCCGGTGCCGCCGAACTGGCCATCATCGGGACCGGCGTGCAGGCGCAGGCGCACGCGCACGCCATCGCCGCGACCCGGCCGCTGACCGGGATCCGCCTGGCCGGACGCGACCTCGCGCGGACCAGCGAGGTGGCGGCCGAACTGGCCGGGCAGCTGGGCCTGCCGGTCACCGCCCATGACGACGTGGCCGCGGCGCTCGACGGGGCAGCCATCGTGGTGACCGCGACGTCCTCGCCGCGCCCGGTGCTGCGCCGGGAATGGCTGTCCCCGGGCACCCACGTGAACGCGGTCGGCTCGTGCGTGCCGGCCGCCCGGGAGATCGACACCGCGACCATGGCCGAGGCGGTCATCTTCGCGGACAGCCGCGAGTCCGTGCGGAACGAGGCCGGCGACTACCTGCTGGCCGAACGCGAGGGGACGGTCAACCCAGTCCGGGCCGAGCTCGGCGAACTGCTCACCGGGACAGCGCCCGGGCGCACCGGCGACAATGAGATCACCCTGTTCGAGTCGCTCGGCCTGGCGGCGGAAGACCTGGCCGCGGCCAGCTACCTGTACGAGAAGGCCAGAAGCCTGGGCGCGGGAACCGCTGCTGATTTCTAGCCGAGGCCGCGGGCAGGTCTTGTTGTCCTTCGCTATCGTGGAAGGTACGGGGCGGGCATAACGGCGGCTGATCCAGCGCTCATAGGTAGTGCGGCGCTTTGTGCTCCTCCGGACGTGGAGTCTCGCAGTGTCGGGACGGGGACGACCCCCGGAACCCCGAAAATGTCAGACCCCCCGGCTACCATCGCCAAGCGACCCGTCCACCTACTTTCCGAGCCCCAAGAGAGCAGAGGCGCAGTGGCTGACCGGCTTGTCGTTCGCGGCGCCCGCGAGCACAACCTGAAGGATGTCTCGCTCGACCTGCCGCGGGACGCCATGATCGTGTTCACCGGGCTGTCCGGTTCGGGCAAGTCCAGCCTGGCCTTCGACACTATCTTCGCTGAGGGCCAGCGCCGGTACGTGGAATCGCTGTCGGCCTACGCGCGGCAGTTCCTCGGCCAGATGGACAAGCCCGACGTCGATTTCATCGACGGGCTGTCGCCGGCGGTCTCGATCGACCAGAAGTCCGCCAGCCGTAACCCGCGGTCGACCGTGGGCACGATCACTGAGGTGTATGACTACCTGCGGCTGCTCTACGCCAGGATCGGCAAGCCGCACTGCCCGATCTGCGGTCGGCCGATCGCTCGGCAGACGCCGCAGCAGATCGTGGACCGGGTGCTCGAGCTCCAGGAGGGCACCAGGTTCCAGGTGCTCGCCCCGGTGGTGCGCGGGCGCAAGGGCGAGTACGGCGAACTGCTCAGGGAGCTGCAGATCAAGGGTTACTCCCGGGCCCGGGTCGACGGCACGATCGTGCGCCTGGACGAGGCGCTGGCCGGCCAGCTTCCGGCGCTGAAGAAGTACGAGAAGCACGACATCGAGGTGATCGTCGACCGGCTCGCGGTGAAGGACACCGCGCGGCGCAGGCTGACCGATTCGGTCGAGACCGCGCTCGGCCTGTCCGGCGGGGTGGTCGTGCTCGACTTCATCGACTTGCCGGAGAATGACCCGCACCGCGAGCGGATGTACTCCGAGCACCTGGCGTGCCTGTACGACGACCTGTCCTTCGACGAGCTCGAGCCCCGCTCGTTCTCGTTCAACTCGCCCTGGGGAGCCTGCCCCGACTGCACCGGGCTCGGTACCAAGCTCGAGGTCGACCCGGAGCTGATCGTGCCGGATGAGTCGAAGTCGCTCCAAGAGGGCGCGATCGCGCCGTGGAGCGGCGGGCACATCAGCGACTACTTCGTCCGGCTGATCCAGGCTCTCGGCGACACGCTCGGGTTCCGGATGGACACGCCGTGGGCGAAGCTGCCTGCCAAGGCCAGGCAGGCGCTGCTGCGCGGCTATGACCTGCAGGTGCACGTCCGGTACAAGAACCGGTACGGCCGGGAACGCTCGTACTACACCACGTTCGAGGGCGTGATCCCGTGGGTCGAGCGGCGGCACGCCGAGGCGGAGTCCGACTCAAGCCGGGAGAAGTTCGCCGGGTACATGCGTGAGGTGCCGTGCCCGTCCTGCCACGGCGCCCGGCTCAAGCCGGTGTCGCTCGCGGTGACCGTGGACGGCAGGTCGATCGCCGAGCTGTGCGCGCTGCCGGTCGGCGAGCTGGCCAAGCTCCTGCTCACCCTGGAGCTTTCCGACCGCGACCAGCAGATCGCCCAGCGGATCGTGAAGGAAGTCAACGCGAGGATGGGCTTCCTGCTCGACGTCGGGCTCGACTACCTGACCCTGGACCGGGCGTCCGCCACACTGGCCGGTGGTGAGGCGCAGCGGATCAGGCTCGCCACCCAGATCGGCTCCGGGCTGGTCGGGGTGCTCTACGTGCTCGACGAGCCGTCCATCGGGCTGCACCAGCGGGACAACCACCGGCTGCTTGAGACGCTGCTGCGGCTGCGCAACCTGGGTAACACGCTGATCGTCGTCGAGCACGACGAGGACACGATCC
>JBAUAY010000586.1:0-10190 GCA_049676235.1 Streptosporangiaceae bacterium | reverse complement strand
CCTGGCGGGCGAGCACCGCGGCCAGCCGCGGCGAGCCGGTCACGCCGACCGGGGTGTGATGAAACGTGGGTTGGTGCAGCACCCCGAGGAACACGCTGGCGAACAGGAGCTGGAACGCGATCACGGCCAGCAGGACCGCCACCGGCCGGGTCAGCTTGCGGGCCGGGTAGCCGAGCACGAGGCGATCAGCGCGGGCGTGGGCCTGCTCCGTGCCCTCGGCCGCGACTTTGCTTCCGGGTTGTGTCATCATCTGGACCTCCATTAGCTACGGCCGCGCCCCCTGGACGACGACGACCTGGCCGGTTCGCCGGCCGCGCAGGAGTTGCCTGCGTGCCGTGGGGGACGTCGGGCGGGTGTCCCGTTCCTTCGGTCCTTGGTGAGGCCAGCCTCGGATCCGCCAGGGTGAGCAGGCGTCACCCTGTCAGCGTGATTGGGCGCGTACAGGCATGGCGTGCGATGACCGGGCGGTCCCCGCGTTGAGGAACATGGCCCCGGGCCTCAGTAGGAAGACGTACCCCCCAGTCTGTCCGCATCGTCGGTGACTGTGACGCCAAGGCGCTGAGCGATGCGCCGGGCTGTCTCCTTCCTGCGAGTGGTGAGTGCGGCCACGGACCGCTTGGCGGCTTCCAAGACGGCAGGCGGTGCCGTATCTGGCCGCCCGCTGTTGAAGGGCGGTTCGGGTGCGTAGGCGATGGCCAGCTGGATAGCTTCCGCTGCTTCCTTGCCTCGCAGTTCCGCGGCCAGCCGCAGGGCGCCGTCGATGCCCGCCGTGACCCCGGCGGTAAAGATCATGTTCCCGTCCGCAACGACCCGCTCATCGACGGGGCTGGCGCCGAAGTAAGGCGGCAAGTCCAAACTGGCCCAGTGGGTGGTGGCGTGGCGGCCTTTGAGCAGCCCGGCCGCGCCGAGCAGCAGCGCACCCGTGCATACCGAGAAAACGCGGCTGCCTCCGGCGACCTGCTTGCTGAGCCATCCGAGGACCTCGTTGTCGTCCATCAGTGCCTCCTGGCCGGGTCCGCCTGGCACGTGCGGCACGTCCAGTTGAGGCGCCTCGGCGAGGGTTGCGTCGGGAGTCAGCTTCAGGCCATTGATGTCCCGGACCGGGCTGGCCGTCTTGGCGTAGATGCTGTACTCACTGTCTGGGAGACGAGAAAGCACCTCAAAGGGACCGGTGAGGTCGATCTGGTCGATGCCTTCAAATAGCAGTGCGCCGATGCGAAGAAATCGTCAGATGATCAGCCTCTCGTAGCTGCGTCGGAGTGTTCACGTTCCGCTGGCCGCGCCGGCTCAGTGGAAGCGGCGGAAGCCCCGCCCGGTGTTTCGGCATGCAGGCGTACGGCCGGCGGCAGGACCCAGTGGCGCCGACGAGCGACAAGATACAGAACGCCGCCGATGGCGGTGCCGCAGGCCAGTCCCGCACCCGGATAGTGGAGACGATAGGCGGTGATCATGACCAGGGCGCTTGAAGCGGCGCAGGTCGCAGTCAGGGTGTTACCACCGAAAATCTCTGGTATGCGCCTGAGCACCACGACGTCGCGGACTGCGCCGCCGCCCACCGCGCTGACCACGCCTAGCAGGACGGCCGAGAAGGGGGCAATGCCCAGCGTGGCCGCCTTTTCCGTGCCGGTCACGGCCCATGCCCCGATGGTGGCAGCCTCGGCTACCGGGGCCAGAATGCGCCAGGCTACCCCGCGTGGGGAGGCGAAGCACACCACGGCACCCGCTGCGAATGCGACGGCGGGGTTCCAGGTATTGGCGATGCTAGCGAGGACCCCATCCTGCAAAAGGATGTCACGGAGCAGGCCGCCGCCGAGTCCGCTGATGAAAGCGCAGCAGAGGACGCCAACGGGATCAAGTCCACGGCGGCGAGCGGCGGTACTGCCGGCGAGGGCGGCGCAGGTGATGGCGATGAGGTTGAGGCTCTGGTAAATGGTGGCGGCGCTTGACATCGCGGCCAGCCTCCTGGGGTCGGGGGCGCCGCCAGGGCCAGTGCGGGCGGGGATTGGGGCGTGGTCCCCGCCGTGCTCTGGCGGCTGCTGCCGGGAGCCCCGTGCCTAGTGCGGCGCGGGGGTGGATGCCGCGTGGGCGCTGGCCGGCGGCCGGGGTGATCAGCGCTGGCCGGCGGGGGTGGGTTCCACGATGGTGTCGAGGGTGTCGGCTGCGGTGTTGTAGACGTACCCGCTGACCGTGATGTTGGGGGATAGCTGTGGCGCGGTGAGCAGGGTGTTGACGTCGGCGCGGACGGTGGCGGCGGGGTCGGTGGCCGGCAGCCAGGCCAGTTCGGCTTCGACGTAGCCGCCGCGGGCGGCGAAGCCGCGGCGCAGCTCCGGGTCGGCCAGCAGCGTCGAGCCGCAGTCGGTGTGGTGGATGACGGCCAGCTCCCACCAGGGCCCGCCGGGGGTCTTGGTTTCGGTCAGGTAGCTGATGTAGGCGACGTCGCGCAGCACGGCCGGGGTGACCCGGCCGCCGACCACGCGGTGCACGGTCGCGTCGCCGAGGCGGACGCCGAGGATGGCGGCGGGTTCGACGCGCGAGTCGATGCAGGTGATGATGTAAGACAGCTGGTTGGGGATCCACGGGATCTTCGGGTTCTTCGCCACGGCGTCGGTGGCTGCGAAGGCCTTGTTCCGGTCCAGCAGCGTCGCGAGGGACATGAGGGTTCCTTCCGGTCGATGAGAGCTGTCGGTGCTGTACTGATGCCAGTCTCGGATCCGCCAGGGTGAGCGGGCGTCACCTTGTCAGCGTGATCGGGGGGTCGTGCACCGGCCGATCCGGTCAGGTGCGATTGCGCCCTCCAGGGCGGGCCGGGCGGACCGCGCCAGGCCTGGACCGCAGCATGGCGGCCCGGTTGTGCACCCGAAAGGCACGCCACGACTGGACGTATGAGCCGGAATCACGCGGGATCCGAGTTGACCCAGCTCCGCGCAATCCTTGGCGCAACCAGAGGCCATCGAGGAGGTATCGCGATGGCGCGGTGGCCGAGACGAAGGCGGTCTGCGCCCGCTGCCTGATCCGGCGGCAGTGTCTCGCGTTCGCGCTACGGGCCGCCCCGGCGGCGAATGGCTGAGGGTGCCGAGCCACTGCGGGTCCGTTCGGAGTAGTTTCTTCGATTTTTCCGAACGGGCCGTGGTGACTCCCGCTGAGCAAGCCGGCGCACGCCCGCCCGCGGGCACCCAATCCCATCAACGAGGTGACGCCCGCTCACCCTGCCGGACCGCAGCGTTGGCCAGCCGGCACGTCACCCAACCCGGCGCTACGAAGGGCTCGGCTGGCTGGCCCGCCGGTATGGGCTGGCGGCCGAACGGGGCATTGCGTGCTAGCGGGTAACCGTCGATCGGCTTCGATGTCGCGGTAGGGCCTGAACGCGGCGCGGAGTCTTTCTGCCAGCAGCTGCGGCTCGGCGACGGCTGGGAAATGGCCACCGCATCCGTGCTCGGCCCAGTGGACGACATTGAAGTACCGCTCGGCGAGTTCGCGAGGGGGTTTGGGGAAGGGGACGACCTCGCCGCCGAAGATGTCGATCGCGGTCGGTGTGGGCGCAGGATCATCCGGCGGAAGAGCGCTATCCGGCGTATGGCGGTAAGCCCAGTACGGCAGCAAGGAGGATGCGGCTGTCCGGGTGGTCCAGTAGAGCGTGAGCGTGGACAGCAGATGATCACGTCCGGACGCTGGCTGACCGTCGGCGGCCGTGCTGCTCCACCGGGTAAGCTTCTCGCCCACCCAGGCTGCCAGGGCAACCGGAGAATCATCGAGCGCGGCGCCGATCGTGGCGGGCTTGGTGGCGTGCATATGCGCATACCCGCCCTCCTCCGCCGACCATCCCTCGACCTCGCGGAAGTGTTCGCTTAGCGCGCCGCTCCACGGCTGCGGCGGCGCGGCCAGGCCGGGGGTGGCGAGGTGGATCGCAGCGACCGCTTCGGGGTGGGCGCGGGCGAGCCACGCCGTGACTCCGGCGCCCAGGTCGCTGCCGTGAGCGACGAAACGGCGGTAGCCAAGCGCGTCGGCCATGATCCGGTACCACAGCTCCGCCACCCGCTCGTGGATCAGCCCGCCCGCCGGCGGAGGGCCAGAAAACCCGAATCCGGGTAGTGATGGCGCCACGACGGTGAACGCGTCCGCAGCAGTCCCGCCGTTCGCCGCTGGGTCGGTCAGCAGCGGAAGCAGCTTCCCGTACTCAAGGAACGAGCTCGGCCACCCGTGGGTCAGCAGCAGCGGTACAGAACCTGCAGCGGCGGCGGGCGCATGCACCAGATGAACGGCGATCCCATCGACCTCGACGCGCAGGTGAGTGAGCTGGTCGAGACGGGCCTGCAGGTCGAGCGGGTCGAAGGCCTGCCAGTCGGCGACCAGCCCGGTGAGCCAGTCACTGGGCGTACCGCGCGCCCACGTGCCGCCGGCGTCGGGCGCGATACGGGTCGCCCGCAGCCGCCGGCTCAAGTCCTCGAGGGCCATGCGATCGAGGACTACCCGGACTGGCTCAGTATGCAGCGCGGTGGCGGCCACGCCGAGATTATGGCAGGGCGCGTGGCCGCCCGCCAGGTCCGCGGATGCGCTCCCGAGCCGCTCAAACAACGCCGGACGGGCAACCATCCCCGCACGCGTCACGGCCACCCCCGGCCGCCGAGTGCGATACCGCCGGAGATTCCACACCCCCTAGTCATCCCACCCGCTTGCCGTGCCCATTTTGCCTTGTCTGGCACCGACGGCCGACCCGCCGGGCATTCCCTGGTGCCGATCCCGGCAGCCGGGGCCACCCCGGATCCGTTCGGGATGATTCTCTTCATTCTTCCTACGGACCCGTCGTGACTCGCGCTCCCCAAGGCGGCGGTGCGACGGCCTCGCCGTGCCGCGGCGGTCCGGCGCCCGCGGCGCCGTCGCGGTCTTCACCTCATCCGGATGATGTGCCCTCACCCGCCCGCCGGCCACGCTGAACCTGGCCAAATCCTGCTGGAGGGATGAACGATGCAGCGAACCCTGTGGGGTTCCAGAACTCGGCCACTAGTCCTGACCTGGACTTTTAGGCGGCTCGCTCGTATTCGCTGAGGATCGTCCGCAGATGCCGCTGGCCGAAGATCAGCATCCGGTCGGTGACCTCGGTCCTGGCAGTGAGCACTAATCTTTCCGCATGGGCATTCGCTCGAGGGCTCCGGGGCGGGATCTTCACGGCCTCGATACCGGCGCCGGCCAGGACTGCGTCGAACGTCTCGGTGAACTGCCCTGCCCGGTCGCGGACCAGGAACCGGAAATCCCCGGCGCGGTCGCCGAGATCCATCAGGAGATTGCGGATCTGCTGCGCGGTCCACGGCCCGTCCGGGTTCGCAGTCACTCCCAGGATATGCACATACCGGGAGCCGACCTCGATCACGAACAGGCAGTACAGGCGCTGCAAGGTCACCGCGCAGTCCACATGGAAGAAGTCGGGCCGCGAGCATGGTCGCGGCTTGCGCGCGCAGGAACTTCCGCCAGGTCGTGTCGGTACGCCGCTTGGGCGCCGGGGGATCTTCAGCGCTTTGAGGACCCGGCGGATCGTCGATGCGCTGACCCGGTGGCCGAGCTTGAGCAGCTCGCCTTGGATTCTCTTGTATCCCCAGCCGTTGTTCTCGATGGCGAGCCGCTTGATGAGCGCGGCGATCTCGGTGCTGACTGGCGGCCGTCCCGTCCGGTTGGGGTAAGTCCACTTGCGGGTGATCAGGCGGCGGTGCCAGCGCAGGACGGTGCCGGGGGTGATCAGCCGGTGCGCTCGCAGCCTTCCGGCAGGAGCCGGATCAGCGCGGCGAGGACCGCCCGGTCGGCCCAGTCCAGCCGGGGCCGCGGATGGGTCCGGCGCAGCACGGCGACCTCATGCCGCAGCACCAGGAGCTCGGCGTCCTTGGAGGCCGACGACCGGGCGAGCAGGACCAGCCAGCCGCAGAGCCGGACGAAGATGAGATATAGCAGGCGGGGAGACACGGACCTGATCATGATGCCCTACGGCTGACCGTGGTCATCACTGCAGCTCACAAGCCAGGCAGACTTCTGGCACCCCACAGGCTGGATGCGCGTGGGGCCACAGAGTTCTGCCGACTGGTTTGCGCAGGTCAGGCGGTTCTGCGGACAGTGTCCGTGGCTGTCCGTGCGATGGGCCGCCTTGATGCCCGTGGGCACGGACATATAGCGGACAGCGTCGGTGTCGCGGATGCTGAACGGCGGCGTTTGCGCAGGTCAGCGGCTATATGGTGTGGATAGGAGCGGAACACTGTAAAACCGTCGGCTAAGCCTACGTTGGTTCGAGCCCAACACCCGCCACCACCTGCGAAAACGGCCCCCGGGCTGCGGAAACGCGGCCCGGCGGGCCGTTTCCTTCTTGTCCCGCCAGGGTTCCCGGTGTCCCCTCGCAGGGACTGGATCTGGTTGAGCCGGTCATGTACCTGTCGTGAACCGGTGATGTACCTGTCGTGTACCCGCCCTATACCTGCGCCACGGGAAAGCGTCCAGGATCAATGCCTGACTCTGATGGGGGTTCATGTCGGCGGCCGGAGTCGAACCAATTGAACATCCAGTCGCCCTCACCACAGGGTTCTTGCTGGGCACGGGTAGTGTCCGGTGACCGCCGAGTTTGATGGTCAGGAGCTCTCCGACCCGCTGCCGGGCGGCGGCGCGGCACGTTCCCCTAGGGCGTCGATCCAGCACTCGAGGCGGTCGCCCTGCGTCGGCTCCGGCGCCGTGGTGATCGCGTTCGCCGTCTCCCCGGTGGGCAAGCTCCGGCAGCTGCTGGCCTCGGTGGAACTGGTCCCGGGCCCCGCCCGCCCAGCCGGTGCCGATCAAGCCGAACGTCATGCTTTACGTTTACGGCATGAACGTGCCGCCCGAAGTTATCTACATCATCCGGCACGCGGAGAAGCCGCTTAAGCCGCCGTCGTCTGGCGTTGACTTTGAGGGTGGCCAGAACGAGCATTCGCTGCTGCCGCGCGGATGGCAGCGCTCCGGCGCCCTCGCGGCCCTGTTCCATCCGGACTTCGGTCCGATGCGGGCTGGCTTGCGGACTCCGACTGTGCTGGTGGCGCCCTCCTGGGGGCATCCAGGTAAGACGGCCGCGCACCGGTCATATCAGACCATTCAGGGTCTGGGCGAGCAGCTGGGCGTGCCGATAGCGTGCCAGTTCGCCCAGGGTCATGAGCAGCGGCTAGCCAGCCGCCTGGTACGCAGCTACTCCGGGGTCGTGCTCATCTGCTGGGAGCACAACCATATTCCGGTGATCGCATCCTCGTTGCCGGTCGTCAGCGGAACCGCCATCCCGCGGAAGTGGCCGGACGACCGGTATGACGTCATCTGGTCATTCACCCTCGTCCCGGGACCCGGTCCGGGCCGCTACACCTTCGGTCAGATTCCGCAGCAGCTGCTAGCCGGAGATGCCGGGACGGTGATCCCGGCGGACGTCGATGAGCCAGAACATGGCGCCGGCCAGCACGAACACCACAAGGGGTGATCCGGCGGCGGCGAGGTAGGTCCCGCGCTCGCTGGGTGCCATACCTCGCTCGGCAGGTTCTGGACGTCCAACCAGCCGCCGCCGAGTCCCGGGTCACCGCGCCTCGACTGTGGCGAATATGACCTGTGCGTGCCGGGAATTCCGGCTTCGAGACCACTGCCGGATGTGCGATGAGATCATGGCCGGTGAGTTGGAAGACGGAGGCAGGCTGTCATATCTCGAACAGTCGTGCTATTTTGTAAGCATGAGGCCGCATGTTCCTAGAGCAAAGATCCGTGCTCAGTCGCCGGTCCTGGCCGTCGTCCTGCTGGCGATCCTAGTGATGCTCTCTGCGGTGCTCGGCTGGCTGGGAGGCCTGGTGGCCTGGCTGATAGTGCTGGCCGCGTTGGCCGTGTTCGTGTTCTGCCTGCGGGCTCGCCCCTGACCCCGGCCGCTCTGTTAAGGAACAGGCCGCGGTCCTGCCCGTTCGGCCACGAGCTGGGTCCAGGAGACTCCATTCTTGGCATCTCCGACACTAAGCCGATCAACCAGATCGCCAATTTCGTCCTCGTGGACTAGGTCGAGGACATTGCGATCAGCGGCCTGAGGGTGGAATATCCGCGTCGGCATCGGATGGACCAAAGGCGCGTCCCCTTCTTCGTGCTCGGGAACGGCAGCCAAGAGGTAGCGAGAGCCTTGCGCTTACCGGCATAGCGCCGGCGTGCCCAGTATTACAGTCGCGGTTTCACTTTGAGCGGCCGTCCGGATGGGCTGAGTAACAATCCGGCCGTGGTGCCGGGTTACGTTCAGTGACGGCCGTACCGGCTGCGCGGAGAGCGACAGCGGTGTAATCCGAGGCGGCCGTGCTGCGTCGGCAGTTTTGTGGAAACAAACAACAACAACACGGCCGCGGTGGCCAGCATAGATGACATCACGGAGTGCGAAGCGAGGGCAGACGCCCAGGTCAGGGCGCTCCTGGGCCGGGTCCTGGCGCAGAAGCGAAGCGTCGGCGTGGCGCTGGATTACGTGACAGCGCTGGCACCGGGGACCAAGGCGAACTGCTGGGCGCTCGCCGAAGCGGCAGGCCACGAGGGCTGGGGCCGGATGCAGGGCCTGCTGCGCTCCTACCAGTGGGACTGGAAGGAGCTGCGCGCGCAGCTGCCCGCGCTGGCGGCGGCGTGGATCCCCGGCCAGGAGGAGGACCTGATCGGGCCGGGCATCGCGATCGACGAGACCGCCCAGCTCAAGCACGGCGACGGCACGGCGTGCGTGGCGCCGCAGCACGCCGGGTGTACCGGCAAGGTGGAAAACTGCGTGACCACGGTGTTCTCCGCCTACGTCACCGCCCGGGGGCAGGCCTGGGCTGATTTCGACGTGTACATGCCGGACCGGTGGGCCGGCGACCTGGCCCGGCGGCGTGACGCCGGGATCCCCGGTGACCTGGTGTTCGCCACCAAGCCACAGCTGGCGATGGACCAGCTGGAACGGCTGCTGGCGGCCGGGCTGCCCGCCCGCTGGGCCGCCTTCGACGAGGTGTACGGGCGCAGCGAGAAGCTCCGCAAGCAGGCGGCGAAGGCCGGGCTGGCCTACGTGGCGATCATCCCGTGCGACTACCAGGTCACCCTGCCCTCCGGCACGGTCATCCGGGCAGACGAGGCGGTGAAGGACGCGGCGTTCGAGCGGCGCTCGTGCGGAAACGGGTCCAAGGGACCCCGCTACAGCGACTGGGCGATGACCGCCACCAGCATCGAAGGCCAGTCCCTGCTGATCCGGCGGCTGATCTCCCGCCCGGGCCAGTACACCTTCTACCTGTGCTGGGCGCCGTCCGGCCGCCCGGCGACCATGACCTATTTCATCACCATCGCCGGGCGCCGCTGGCCGGTGGAGGAAACGTTCAAAACGGGAAAAGACGTGCACGGCTGGGACCAGTCCCAGGCCCGGCTCTTCGAGGCCATCTGCCGGCACACTGCACTGGCCGCCCTCGCCCAGCTCCGCGCCGCCGCCATCCGCGGCGCGCTAGACGGCAGCATCACCCTGCCCGCCGCCGGCCCCACCGGCGACCGCGCCCACGGCACCGACCACGGCATCAGCAACGCTGAGCTGCAGATCCCCCTCGGCGACGCGCCCGTCCCGGACCGCGGCGGCCAGCCCTGCCCGGCCGGCATCGCGCCGATCAGGCTGTCCATCGCCGAGACCATCCGGCTCACCGTCCTGGCCAGGCAGCACACCGCCGGGCTGATCACCCGCGCCCGGCTCGCCTTCGCGCTGCGCTGGTCACTACGACGCAGGCTGCACCAGGCCGCCGCCCGCTGGCACCACTACAGCGCCCGGCTGCTGGCCGCCAGGACAGGGTAACCAGCGACAGCCGGAAGGAGGTGACTCCATGTAACCGCACCTCGGAAACAGGAGTCACGCTGAGCGGCAGCACCGCCACACAGCCGAAAACCGCGACTGTAATACTAAGACGCCAAAGAGGCATGATCTCCGGCTGTGCGCCGTGTGAATTAACGACAAATTCACCGTTCGGAAAACTCGGGGCAAGATCATTTCACGGTGCTTCGCTGGGCAGTTTCATGGCGGCGGCCAGCGGCGGTGCTACCCGGTCCCGCCTCGACATGTTGTCATCGGAAGCGGCCAGGGAATGGCTAGCTCGCGATCATCGAACGCGATCGATATGTCTTCGGTCGGGTCATGGGGCGGTCGATGCGGTAGGAGACGTCCGCCGGGTCTGTGAGGGCCTGGAAAC
>JBAUAY010000585.1:0-10592 GCA_049676235.1 Streptosporangiaceae bacterium | reverse complement strand
CGATCATCGGCGAGCCGCTCGCCGTACAGCATCTCGGCGGCAAGCGAGCGCAGCGGGACCGCGTCTACGAACTGCTCGGCGAGGTCGGCCTGCCGCGAAACGCGGTCGAGCGGTACCCGCACGAGTTCTCCGGCGGCCAGCGGCAGCGGATCGGCCTGGCCCGAGCGCTCACCCTGAACCCGAAGCTCATCGTGGCCGACGAGCCGGTCAGCGCGCTTGACGTGTCGATCAGGGCCCAGGTGCTCAACCTGATGAAGCGGCTGCAGGCGTCGCACGGCCTGACCTACGTGGTGATCTCGCACGACCTCGCGGTGGTCAAGTACATGGCCGACCGGATCGGTGTCATGTACCTGGGCAAGCTGGTCGAGCTTGGCTCCGGGCAGGACATCTACCAGCGGGCGGCCCATCCGTACACGGCCGGCCTGATCGCCACCATCCCGGTACCCAAGCCGACCACGGAGCGGGCCAAGAAGGGTGCCGCCATCAGGGGCGAGCTGCCCAGCCCGGTGAACCCGCCCTCCGGATGCAGGTTCCGCACCCGGTGCCAGTTCGCCCAGGAGCGATGCGCGGCCGAAGAGCCCAAGCTCCGGTCCTTCGGCCCGGGTCACGTGGCGGCCTGCCACTTCCCGCTGCAGAGCGCCTACGCTGCCGACGCCGACACCCCGGCCATGACCAGCTCCGGCGAGTCCGCCTACTAGGCTGCCGGGACGTCCTCTTGCCCTGGGGCGAGATGATGCCGATACTCCATTCATGGGAGGGTCGACAGCGGACACGCCCGCATCGCCCGAATTCCTCCGCGCCTCCGACGCGGAGCGTGACCACGCGGTCAGCGAGTTGAGGAACGAGTTCGCTGACGGCCGTCTGTCGCACGAGACCTTCGTGTACCGCATGCAGAGCGCCCTGGACGCGCGGAACCGCAGCCAGCTGGCGGGCTTGTTCACCGACCTGCCGTCGCGCCGGCCGAGACCCAAAAGCCTGCTGGCCCGGATCCGGGCCGCGCTGCGGGGCGAGGCGGCCGCGCGTGACCGGCAGGCGGACGAGGATCCCGTCACCCCGGGAACTCAGCGGATCGACGGCTCACCGCAAGGGCTAGGGCCGCAGGCGCTGGCCTGGATGCAGCGCCACCAGGGGAGTCCCGCGGCGTCGCCGCCCGTGGCCGCCGCGGACCCTGCGCCGCTCGTCTTCCCGCCGGGCCGCGGGGTCCGGTTCACCATAGGGCGGACTCGCGACTGCGACCTGTGCCTGACCGACTTGTCGGTGTCCCGGATGCACGCCTTGCTGGTGCGCCGCGAGGACGGCTGGGTGCTTAGCGACCTGGGATCGCACAACGGCACCAGGCTCAACGGCTGGCTGGTCCGCGAGCCCGTCCCGGTGCAGGCGGGCGACCGGGTGGAGTTCGGCTCGATGGCGTTCATCATCCAGGGCGATCCCGCGGCGGTGCCCTCCGACCTCGAGGAGCAACCGGCCCGCGGTACGGGCCTTCCCGGTACAGGGCACGGAACCGGCTAGAGTCGGGAAGCGTGACGACGGTTCTACTGGTCCGGCACGGGCTTACCGCGACGACTGGTCACGTGCTGACCGGATGGATGCGGGGCATCCCGCTCGATGACCGGGGTCAGGCGCAGGCGGCCGCGCTGGCGGCCAGGCTGGCCCCGCTCCCGCTCGACGCCATCGTCAGCAGCCCGCTGGAACGCTGCCAGCAGACCGCGGCTGCGATCGCGGCGACCAGGGACGGCCAGCAGGTCATCACCGAAGAACGGGTCGGGGAATGCCATTACGGAGACTGGACCGGCCAGCCGCTGAAGAAGCTGGCCCAAGAGCAGCTCTGGCGCGTGGTGCAGGCCCACCCAAGCGCGGTGACGTTCCCCGGCCCGGACGGCGAGTCCATGCCGGACATGCAGCACCGGGCGGTGGGCGCGGTCAGGGAATGGAATGCCAGGCTCGGCCAGGACGCTACCTATCTCGTCTGCTCGCACGGAGATGTCATCAAGGCCATCGTCGCCGATAGCCTTGGATTGCACCTCGATCAATGCCAGCGGATCCAGGCCGATCCGTGCTCGCTGACCGTGATCAGGTATACGCCGTTGCGGCCTTTCCTGGTCCGGATGAACGACAGAGGGGGTGGGGTAGATGACCTCATGCCACGCGCAGACGGTCACGGCCATGCCCACGGTCGCGGTAAGGCGAGCAGCGACGGGGCGGTCGGGGGCGGCTCGGGCGGGGTTGACCCGGTGAACGGTGCCACCAGTATTCAGCCAGGCGCAGCTGCTTCAAGTGGCCAGCAGCCGGCGGACACGCGAGGATAGGACTATGCCGGTCTATTTTTATGACCCGCCGGACAGGTTCGTGGCCGGCGCGGTAGGGCAGCCAGGAGAACGGATCTTCTACTTGCAGGCGACTTCCAGCGGTCGCGTGACCAGTGTCGTCCTAGAGAAGTTCCAGGTGAGCCTGCTAGCCGAGCGAATTGACGAACTTCTCGACGAGGTGCTCAAGCGCACCGGCGGATCGTCCGACGTACCCGCCGCCATCCCGGCGACGGCGCAGGACGACGCGCCGCTCGACCTTCCGTTGCTCGAAGACTTCCGGGTGGGCGCCATCGCCCTGGCCTGGGACGGCGATGGCGGCATGGTGGTCATCGAGGCGCAGGAGGAATCGGACGAGCCGGTGGAGCCGCTGGCCGAGGATCTGCCCGCCGACGGGCCAGGGGTGCTGCGGGTCCGGATCACGCCGGATGCCGCCCGTGCCTTCGCCCAGCGCGCCGCCAAGATCGTGGCGGCGGGCCGGCCGCCGTGCCCGCTGTGCGGCCTGCCACTGGATACCGACGGACATGTCTGCCCGCGGCAGAACGGTCACCGCGTCGGCCATGCTTGAGCAGAAGCGATCCGGGCCAGATGATGACGACGGCGAGCGGGCCACGCTTGACCTGCTCGCCAGCGGGAAGCTAGAGATCGAGGGACGGCTGGTCGACGCGTCCAACGCGACGCTCTACTGCACGATCCCAGGGGGGTCTGGGGGGACGGGCAGTCCCCCCAGGAGCAGGGGGGGTAAGGGGGGGATCGTCCCCTCGGACTATAGAGTCGCCTGTGTCTACAAGCCGATCGCGGGGGAGCGCCCGTTGTGGGACTTTCCCATGGGGACGCTCGCCGGGCGGGAGGTCGCGGCCTATGCGGTGTCCCGCGCGGCCGGCTGGGACGTGGTCCCGCCGACGGTCATGCGGGACGGCCCGTTCGGACCTGGTATGTGCCAGCTGTGGATCGACCACGACACCGACATGGACCTGATCGCCCTGTCCCGCCGGACCGACCACGCAGGCCTGCGGGACATGGCTGTGTTCGACGCGGTGGTGAACAACGCCGACAGGAAGATCGGTCACCTGCTGCCTGTCACCGACGGGCACCTGTACGGCTGTGACCACGGAGTGTGCTTCGCCGAGGACTACAAGCTGCGCACCGTCTTGTGGCAGTGGCGGGGCAAGACCCTGCCGAGGCGCTCGGTGGAGGCGCTGCGCCGGCTGAACACCCAGCTCAACGAGGGTGGTCTGGAGACCGAGCTTTCCTCGCTGCTGACCGCGAGCGAGATCACCGCCACTAAGATGAGGGTCGAGACGCTGCTCAAGCACCGCGTCCACCCCTATCCGCCCGCCGACTGGCCTGCCGTCCCCTGGCCTCCGGTTTAGCCCTGGTCAGTCCCAGAATCCCCGTCGGCGAACACGTCGGGACAGGTCCCCGTCGGGTCAGATACCGCCCGGACCCGACGACTCCCCGGCGCCGCCGTGGCGCCTGAAGGAGCGCTCGAACTCGCGGGCGATTGCGTCGCCGCTCGCCTCGGGCAGGTCCATCGCGTCCTTGGCCTCTTCCAGGGTGCGCACGTAGTCGGCGACCTCGGAGTCCTGCTGGGCGAGCTCGTCCACGCCGCGCTCCCAGGCACGCGCCTCCTCGGGCAGGTCGGCCAGCGGCAGTGGTACGTCCAAGATGTCCTCGACGCCGCGGAGCAGCGCTAGCGTGGCCTTCGGACTCGGCGGCTGCGCCACGTAGTGCGGGACCTGCGCCCACAGCGAGACGGCCGGGATGCCCGCTCCGGCGCAGGTGTGCTGCAGCACCCCGACGATCCCGGTAGGGCCCTTGTAGTCCACCAGGCCGACACCGACCCCGGTGCCGAGCTTGGAGTTCGACGAGCCGACAGATACCGGCACCGGGCGGGTGTGCGGCGCATCGGCGAGCAGCGCGCCGAGCAGGATGATCAGCTCCACGCCGAGGGCTTCCAGGCCCTGCGCCAGTTCCTCGCTGAACGCCCGCCAGCGCATGTTCGGCTCGATGCCGTGCACCAGGATCACGTCGCGGGACAGCCCGGTGGGCGGCACGGTGCTCATTCCCGGCTCATCGGCCGGGCGGGCGCGGGCCAGCGAGATCCTGGTCGTCGGCCAGATCAGCCGCTGGGTGTGTCCGCCCTCGATCTCGACCACCGGCCGGTTGACCTGGAAATCGTAGAAGTCCTCGGGGTCGATGGCGCTGATAGGGGTCGCCTGCCAGGCGATGCCCAGGTGGTTGACCACCCCGCTGGCCGCCTCGCCCGCGTCGTTCCAGCCCTCGAACCCGGCGATGGCGACCGGGGATACGAGTTCGCCGATATCGTTGAACTCGATGACTCGCCACCTCCCCAAGCGATCCTCGCACAGCGCGGGCCGTCTCCATATAGCCTACGTGGTCGGTCTTGCTCGTCGAGTGACCGGTCGGCGAGTGGGGCGCGATCTTAGGAAAAGTTTGCGGCCAATGCCTACAATGGTGGGCTGCGGTGGATGCCTACAGTAGGGGGCCAGTGAGTACGCTTCGAACCGCCCTCGCCGAGCGAGTCGTGGTGGCTGACGGGGCCATGGGCACGATGCTCCAGGCGAGCGACGCCACCATTGACGATTTCGACGGCTACGAAGGCTGCAACGAGATCCTGAACGTAACCCGGCCCGACATCGTGACCGGGATCCACGGCGCTTACCTCGAGGCGGGCGCGGATTGCGTCACCACCAACTCGTTCGGCGCCAACCTGGGCAACCTCGGTGAGTACGGCATCGCGGAGCGGATCGCCGAGTTGTCCGAGGCGTCCGCCAGGCTCGCCCGGGCCGCCGCCGACCGCTGGGCCACGCCGGCCCGCCCGCGCTGGGTGCTCGGCTCGATCGGCCCGGGTACCAAGCTGCCCACCCTCGGCCACACCACGTTCCGCGAGCTGCGCGACACCTATCAGGTCAACGCCGAGGCCCTGCTGCGCGGCGGCGCCGACGCGCTGATCATCGAGACCTGCCAGGACCTGCTGCAGGCCAAGGCGGCCATCACCGGCGCCAATCGGGCCGTCCGCGGCATGGCCTCGGATGCGCTGGTCATCGCCCAGGTCACGATCGAGACCACCGGGGTAATGCTGCTCGGCAGCGAGATCGCCGCGGCGCTGACCGCGCTCGAGCCACTCGGCATCGACATGATCGGGCTGAACTGCGCCACCGGTCCCGGTGAGATGAGCGAGCACCTGCGCTACCTGGCCGCGCACGCCCGGATCCCCATTTCCTGTGAGCCGAACGCTGGCCTGCCCGTGCTCACCTCGAACGGTGCGCACTACCCGCTGAGCCCGGCGCAGCTCGCCGACGCCCACGACAGGTTCACCGCTGAGTTCGGTCTGTCCCTCGTGGGCGGCTGCTGCGGCACGACGCCCGAGCACACAGCCGCGCTGGCCGACCGGGTGGCAGGCCGGCCCGCCGTCAGGCGCAAGCCGCGGCCCGAGCCCGGGGTGGCCTCGCTGTACCAGCACGTGCCGTTCCGCCAGGACACCGCCTTCCTGTCCATCGGCGAGCGGACCAACGCCAACGGGTCCAAGGCGTTCCGGGACGCGATGCTCGAGGGCAGGTTCGAGGACTGCGTTCAGATCGCGCGGTCACAGACCAGGGACGGCGCTCACCTGCTCGACGTATGCGTGGACTACGTGGGCCGGGACGGCGCCGCCGACATGCGCGAGGTCGTCGGCAGGTTCGCCACCGCGGCCACGCTGCCGCTCGTGCTCGACTCGACCGAGCCGGCCGTGATCGAGGCGGGCCTGGAGATGACCGGCGGCCGTGCCGTCATCAACTCGGTCAACTACGAGGACGGCGACGGGCCAGACTCGCGGATCGCGCGGATGATGCCGCTAGTGCGCGAGCACGGCGCCGCCGTGATCGCGCTGACCATCGACGAGCGAGGCCAGGCCCGCACCGCCGAGTGGAAGGTCGCCGTCGCCGAGCGGCTGATCACGGACCTGACGGGGAACTGGGGGATGCGGGTTGAGGACATCATCGTCGACTGCCTGACGTTCCCCATCGCTACCGGCCAGGAGGAGACGCGGCGCGACGCGCTCGAGACGATCGAGGCGATCGCAGAGCTCAAGCGCCGGTACCCGGCCGTGCAGACGACGCTGGGCGTATCCAACGTGTCGTTCGGCCTCAAGCCCGCCGCCCGCGCCGTGCTGAACTCCGTCTTCCTGGCCGAGTGCGTGCGGGCGGGCCTGGACTCCGCGATCGTGCACGCGGCGCGGATCATGCCGATCGTCCGGATACCTGATGAGCAGCGGCAGGTGGCACTCGACCTCGTGTACGACCGGCGGGAGGATTACGACCCGCTGGCCCGGCTGCTCGAGTTGTTCGAGGGGGTGGACGCGGCCGAGCTGAAGGCCAGCCGGGCCGCGGAGCTGGCCGGGCTGCCGCTGTGGGAGCGGCTGAAGCGGCGGATCATCGACGGGGAGCGATCCGGGCTCGAGGCGGACCTGGACTCCGCGCTTGACCAGCGGCCCGCCCTCGAGATTGTCAACGACGTGCTCCTCGATGGCATGAAGACGGTGGGCGAGCTGTTCGGCTCCGGGCAGATGCAGCTGCCGGTCGTGCTGACCTCCGCCGAGGTGATGAAGGCGTCCGTCGCCTACCTCGAGCCGCACATGGAACGCAGCGGCCAGCAGGGCAAGGGCAAGATCGTGCTGGCCACGGTCAAGGGCGACGTGCACGACATCGGCAAGAACCTGGTCGACATCATCTTGTCCAACAACGGCTATGACGTCGTGAACATCGGGATCAAGCAGCCCATCTCGACGATCGTGGCGGCGGCCGAGGAGAACGACGCGGACGTCATCGGGATGTCCGGACTGCTGGTGAAGTCGACCGTGGTGATGCGAGACAACCTGGCCGAGCTGAACTCCCGGGGCCTGGCTGGGCGCTGGCCGGTGCTGCTCGGCGGCGCCGCTCTCACCCGGGCCTACGTGGAGCAGGACCTAGCCGCGGCGTTCGACGGGCAGGTCAGGTACGCCAGGGATGCGTTCGAGGGCCTGCGGCTGATGGACGCGGCGATGGCGGTCAAGCGCGGCGAACCGGGAGCCAGGCTCCCCGAGCTGCGGACCCGCAAGGTCAGGGCCACGGCGACCGGCCGCGGGCCGCAGGACGGGACCGAGGCGGAAAGCCAGGCCCGTTCGGACATAAATACCGATGGGCCGGTGCCTGACGTGCCGTTCTTCGGCACTGAGGTGATCAAGGGCGTCCCGCTGGCTGAGTACGCCGCCTACCTGGACGAGCGCGCGCTGTTCATGGGCCAGTGGGGGCTCAAGCCGTCGCGCGGTCAGGGCGGTGCGAGTTATGAGGAGCTGGTGGAAACCGAGGGCCGCCCGAGGCTGCGGATGTGGCTGGAGCGGATGCAGACCGAAGGTCTGATCGAGGCGGCCGTGGTCTACGGGTACTTCCGGTGCGTGAGTTCGGGGAATGACCTGATCGTGCTCGGTCCGGACGGGGTGACCGAGCTCGAGCGGTTCAGCTTCCCCCGGCAGCGACGCGACCGCCGGCTGTGCCTGGCGGACTTCTTCAAGCCGCAGGGCGGCGGCCAAGGGGAGCAGACCGACGTGGTCGCGTTCCAGCTTGCCACCATGGGACAGCGGGTCTCTATGGCGACCGCCGAGCTTTTCGCCAAGAACGCCTACCGCGAGTACCTCGAGCTGCACGGGCTGTCCGTCCAGCTCACCGAGGCGCTCGCCGAGTACTGGCACGCCCGGATCAGGCGCGAGCTCGGCCTGGGCGGCTCCGATCCCGATAACCTGGACGGCTTCTTCCGGGTCGACTACCGGGGCGCGCGGTACTCGATCGGCTACCCGGCCTGTCCGGACCTGGCCGACCGGGCCAAGATGGTCCGCTTGCTCGAGCCGTCCCGCATCGGCGTCGAGCTGTCCGAGGAGATGCAGCTGCATCCCGAGCAGTCCACCGACGCGATCGTCGTCCATCATCCCGAGGCGAAGTATTTCTCGGTATGACCGATCGGGGCGAGGCGGCGCGCGTCGCGGTGCTATTCGACATGGACGGCCTGCTCGTCGACTCCGAGCCGCTCTGGCTCGAGGCCGAGACGGCCGTCATGGCCAGGCTCGGGGCCGACTGGAGCCCGGCGGACCAGGCGCGGCTGCTCGGCGGCAGCCTGGACCGCACAGTGAGCTACCTGCTGGCCAAGGCGACCAAGCCCGCGCCGCCCGAGGTGGTCGCCGAGTGGCTGATGGCCGGCATCGCCGAGCGGGTTCGCGACCACGGCGTGCCGGTCCAGCCGGGCGCGCGCGAGCTGCTGGCCGAGGTGGCGGCGGCCGGCCTGCCGTGCGCGCTGGTGACCAGTTCCCAGCGCCGGTTCATGGACGCGGTGCTGGCCCGGACCGGCCTGCGCTTTGACGCGCTGGTGTGCGCGGAGGACGTCGGCGTGACCAAGCCTGACCCGGAACCGTACCTGCTCGCGGCCAAGCTGCTCGGTACCGAACCCGCCCGCTGCTTCGCCCTGGAGGACTCGCCCAACGGCGTGGCTTCCGCCGAGGCCGCCGGGTGCCGGGTCATCGCGGTCCCGTCGCTGGTCCCGATCGAGGCGGCGCCGGGCCGGACGGTGGTGCGCTCGCTGGCTGAGCTCCGGGCCGGCCCCGAGGGGGTGTCTGTGCGTGGCTAGCCCGGGGCCATGGGGCTAGCACCCATGCCGATCCCGGGGGCTAGCCCCAGAGCCCGCGCGCCGATCACCGCTTAGACTCGAATGAGAGCCGCGGGGAGGTACGTGTGTCCACCTATCAGACGATCGAATGGCTGCCACTGTGCGCCGGGCTGACCGGGATCGGCCTGGTGCTGAGCTACCTGGCGATGAGACGGCGCGGTATCGGTGTCGGCCTGCGCTGGGCGGCCTGGTCGCTGCTGCCGCTGGCCGCTTACCTGACCGGCTCGACCGAGATGTTCTGGAAGATGGGCGTCGCGGTCGGGGACTTCGCCAAGGGCTTTGTCTTCTCGCCCCGGGTGTGGTCGGGGATCGCGGTGGCCGGGCTGGCCGTGGTGCTGTTCATAGTGTCCGGCCCGCTGCGGCGGCAGAGGGTGAAGCCGGGCCAGGACAAGCGGGCCGCCGAGGCCGGGTCCGGCGCGGCCGGGGCCGTGACCCCCAGCCCGCGGACCGCGACAGGACAGCTGGCCACCCGCCCGGCCGGCCCAGCGCCCGCCAAGGCACCGGCTAAGGCGCGCAAGGGCAAGACCGCCGGCGACGATGACGACGACCTCGGGGACGTCGCGGACATCCTGCGCCGCCACGGCATCACTTGACGACGGCTCGGCCGCGTCAACTTAGGACCGCTGAGCGTAACTTTGACGGTTCTTGGGTGACGAACCAGAACGATTTCCATCACAATCCAGCCACGACGGCGGTTTTGGTCTGGATTTCGCTGCCCGAAGCGCACAGTCTCTCCTGGTAGGTAGTGATCAGCAGCGCGGGCCGCCAGAGGGCTAGTCTGTGCTCGTTTGCATTCCTGACCCAAGGGGAACATGTTCATGATTAGTACGCCCAAGCGCTTCGCTGGGCTGACGGCGGTGGTGCTGGCCGCCGCGGCCCTGGCCGCGTGCAGTTCATCGTCGACGTCGTCGCCGACGACCAGCAGTTCGTCCGCAGGGACACCGGTGTCCGGCGGGACGCTGCACATCGTCGCCGCCTCGGGCCCCGCCCACCTCGACACTGTGCCCTCGTATTACACGACGGACTACCAGCTCACGCATGCCTACACCCGGCAGCTCCTGAACTACCCGACCCTGCCGTACACGAGCACTACCGATCCGAACTGGCTCAAGGACGTCACGCCCGCCCCGGACATAGCGACCGAGGTGCCGAGCACCGCCAACGGCGGGATCACCAACGGCGGGAAGACCTACACGTTCCACATCAAGCCGGGCGTGGACTGGAACACCAGCCCGCCACGGCAGGTCACGTCCCAGGACTTCCTCCGTGAGTTCAAGGCCTTCTTCAACCCGGTCAGCCCGGTCGGCAACCCGGTTTACTACGAGAGCACGATCGCCGGGCTCACCGCGTACGCCAACGCCGAGACCGCCTTCTTCGCGAAGAAGTCGAACGCGCCGACCGCGGCGAACATCACGAACTTCCAGAACACGCACAACATCTCTGGCATCGCGACGCCGAACTCGTCGACGATCTCGTTCACGTTGAGCGCGCCGGCCAGCGACTTCCTGTACATGATGGCGATGCCCTTCACGTCGGCCCGGCCGGTGGAGTACGACAGCTACGTACCCAACAGCCTGGAGCTCGACCAGCACA
>JBAUAY010000584.1:0-2841 GCA_049676235.1 Streptosporangiaceae bacterium | reverse complement strand
AGGATATGGCGACTCAGACACGCGGTGAGGCCCCGGAGAAACGGAGCGGAACCGGACGCGCAGCCAAGCGCGACCGGACCACGCCCGCTTTGTTCTTCCGGCAGATAGTCGGCGAACTTCGCAAGGTAATCTGGCCAACCCGTAAGGAGCTTGTCACCTACACAGTGGTCTGCATGGCCTTCGTGATCTTCATGGTCATCATCGTGACGAGCCTGGACTACGGCTTCACCAAGCTGGTGTTCGAGGTGTTCGGCTAGGCGCCCCGGGTCCGGGGCAGGCCCCGGAAGCAGAGCGAGGGGCGCGCCGCCCAGCGGCCGCGTGTGCGCCATACGCGGCGCCATGGTCGCGGTAACTGATCATGGCTTAAGGAAAGAGAGAGTAATCGTGTCCGAGACCCAGCTGGATTCCGTGGCGACGGGCGCGACCGAACCCGATGCGGAAACCGGGGAGGCCAATGACGTGAGCGACTACAGCGAAGTACCCGGCGAGGCCGACCCCGCGGGGGAGGCTGAGGACGTCGCCTCGGCCGACGGCGCGTTGGACGAGTCCGCGGTGGACGCCCCCGCGGAACCGGCTGACGGCGCGGAACCGGATGACGACGCGGAACCGGTTGACAGCGTGCGCGAGGAGTTCCAGCGCGAGCTGCGCATGCTTCCCGGGGACTGGTATGTGGTGCACTCGTACGCGGGTTACGAGAACCGGGTGAAGACCAACCTGGAGAGCCGCATCTCCTCGCTCAACATGGAGGATTACATCTACCAGATCGAGGTCCCCGTTCACATGGTGACCGAGATCAAGGGCGGCAAGCGGCAGCAGGTCTCGGAGAAGGTCCTGCCCGGCTACATCCTGGTGCGGATGGACCTGACGGACGAGTCCTGGGCGGTGGTCCGCAATACGCCCGGCGTGACCGGCTTCGTCGGCCTGTCGAGTCGGCCGTCACCGCTCCAGCTCGGCGAGGTGGCCGGTCTGCTCGCGCCGGAGCCCGAGCCCGGGACGAAGCAGGCTGAAGCCGCGCGGACCTCCACGGTGGAATTTGAGGTCGGCGAATCCGTTACCGTTATGGACGGCCCGTTCGCCACGCTTCCCGCCACCGTGAACGAGATCAACCCGGACACCCAGAAGCTCAAGGTGCTGGTGTCGATCTTCGGCCGCGAGACCCCGGTCGAGCTGTCGTTCGACCAGGTGACCAAGATCTAGCAGCCAAGTTCCAAAGTTAAGGACATAGTCGAATGCCGCCAAGAAGGAAGAAGCTCGCCGCCGTCGTCAAGGTGCAGCTGCCGGCCGCCCAGGCCACCCCGGCGCCCCCCGTGGGTACCGCGCTGGGCCCGCACGGCGTGAACATCATGGACTTCGTCAAGCAGTACAACGCGGCGACCGAAAGCCAGCGGGGCAACATCATCCCGGTCGAGATCTCCATTTACGAGGACCGGACCTTCACCTTCATCACCAAGACGCCGCCGGCCGCCGAGCTGATCAAGAAGGCCGCGAACGTGGACAAGGGCAGCGCCGAGCCGCACCTGACCAAGGTGGGCAGCATCACCGCCGCCCAGGTCCGCCAGATCGCGCAGACCAAGATGCCTGACCTGAACGCGACCACGATCGAGGCAGCCGAGAAGATCATCGCCGGCACCGCCCGGTCGATGGGCGTCAAGGTCGAGCACTAGACCTTTCCGTACCACAGCCAGTGGCAGGGCCACGCGCGGTCCGCTGACCACAACCTCCGGACATGGGAGATAAGTAATGAAGCGCAGTAAGTCTTACCGCCAGGCCGATGAGCAGATCGACCACACGCGGCTCTACAGCCCCGCGGAGGCGGTCACCATCGCCAAGTCGGGCCAGGTGACGAAGTTCGACCCGACCGTGGAGGTGGCGCTGCGGCTCGGCGTCGACCCGCGCAAGCAGGACCAGATGGTCCGCGGCACGGTCAACCTGCCGAACGGCACGGGCAAGACCGCCCGGGTACTCGTCTTCGCCACCGGCGACCGGGCCGAGGAGGCCCGCGCGGCGGGCGCGGACTACGTCGGCTCCGATGACCTGATCGAGCGCATCCAGGGCGGATTCCTCGACTTCGACGCCGTAGTCGCCACCCCCGACCTGATGGGCAAGGTCGGCCGTCTCGGCCGGGTGCTCGGCCCGCGTGGCCTGATGCCGAACCCGAAGACCGGGACCGTGACGCCGGCCGTCGGCAAGGCCGTGACCGAGATCAAGGGCGGCAAGATCGAGTTCAGGACCGACCGGCACGGCAACCTGCACTTCATCATCGGCAAGGCGTCGTTCCCGTCCAATGCCCTGCTCGAGAACTACGCCGCTGCCCTGGACGAGGTGATCAGGCTCAAGCCCGCCGCGGCCAAGGGCCGGTACCTGAAGAAGGTCACGTTCACCACCACGATGGGCCCCGGCATCCCGGTCGACCCCAACAAGACCCGCGGCTTCACCGACGAGCTGGCCGAAGCCACCGCCTGACCCAAGCAGCCATGCGGCGAGCCCCCGAACGCGGGGACCCGCCGCATTCTCGTCCGGCGGGCTCCCGAGCGCGGGGACCCGCCGCATTCTCGTCCGGCGGGCTCCCGAGCGCGGGGACCCGCCGCATTCTCGTCCGGTCGGGTCCTTGTCCGGCGGAGTCGGCCCGGCCCATCGGGAGGCTACACCGCAGCCACTTCCTCACCAGGCTGCCCTCAGGTCTCACCACCCGGCCCCGGAGCCGCCCCAGTCGTCGGCTGGATGTTCCATCGAGTCGGCGGATCTGACGGCAATCCCCGCTCATGGCGAGCCGGAAAGGCGATTTTGGCCCCGAGCCGGAGGCGATTTGGCCGGGGCGGAGGCGATTTGGCCGGGGCGGGG